>NZ_JBWKJV010000033.1:0-64108 GCF_056432045.1 Streptomyces sp. NPDC045701
TCATCCTCCGACAACACCAGCTCGGCCATCGGCCGCCCCATCTTCGCCATGGAGACAGCTTACTAATCCAACGAATTCCCGGCGCAGGACACTAGACACGGCTGTTGGGACCTTCGTGAAGGTCACTCTCGGACCGCTCCCGGTTATGGAGCGGACCGGTAATTCCATCAGTCAGGCCAAGATCGAGCTTGCCGAGGCCGAGGCTACGCTGGACCGACTGGAAGCAGATTACCTAGCTGGACGGTTCAAGACCGACGTTCAGGTTGAACGCTACTGGGGGCAGCACGAATTCCAGTCGGCCAAGGTTGAGCGTCTGCGGGAGGAAATCAAGACTGCCGAGGATGCCCCGGCCTGGAAGGAGACGGGGCGGACTTACTCCGAAGAGTGGACTACCAAGGATGAGGAACAGAAGCGTGTATTCCTGCAACGGCACGGCATATCTGTGACGGTGGGGGCCACGGAAGACGGGAGCCGACGAGTCGTCTGTAAGATGCCTGAGCTTGCCGAGATCGCCAAGGAAACCGGGCTTCAAGTCCCCGAGGGATACTGGTTGATCGAGCCGGAGGCGGAATACATTCTGCCGAAGCAGATGGCTTATAAGCGGAATTAAGTAGGGACGCCCAGGCTCCCAACCCTTGCCCCCGTCGCGTGTAAACGCTTCGGGGGCCTTTCCATGCCCACGCTCGGCCCCTGGCCGTTTAAACCCTCTACCTTGATTCCGCCACCCCTGGCGGGCTAAAACCTAGGCGTAGAAGACCGCACAACGGCTCCGGATGGCCGGGGCCTTTTCTGCCCCTATGTTGCCGCTGTCGCTGTCGTCCTGGGGGTTGCCGGGGTCCTCGGCCGTGAGCCACTGCTTGCGCATCTGGTTACCTCCAGTTGGATGGTGCCTCTTGAACCGTCCCGCTGTATGCGGAACGGGGTGTTGCCCGCCCCCGCCGGGATTCCGAGCCATGGGGGATAGGGGGTCGGGTCAGACCCGACAGGGGCGGAGATCAGCGAGAAATGATCAACAGACGTTGGGCAAGAGCTGACCGCCGGCACATGTAGGGCAAAGCACCTTCCGCCGGTCGTTGCAGCCCGAACAGCCCTCGAAGCCGAAGCTGATGGGGCACCAGATTTCGCGGTGTCCGGCACTCGTTCCGCAGTACTCCCCGTACGACCACAGAGTCTGAGTGATTGTTTTGGGGCGGCGCGGGTCGGTGTGCGCCATCAGAGGATTTCGCCACGGCTCCGAGCATTGGCTTCGGCGACCCGTTGACGCAGGCTCGTACGGCCCACTCCCGAATGAGGCGGAGTGTCCGCCCCTTCAGCCGTCGTTCCCAAGGGATCATCCGGGTCGTGGAACACCAACAGCATGCCGTTGCGGCCGAACACGTCGAACGCCTCAGACAGTCGGGCTCTTGCCTCGCTCGCCATGATCGATCGCCCCTCCTCTGGTCGTGCAGACCACGTTAGGAACGGGCCACATCGGGGCTCTACGAAGTTCTACGCAATTGCACGCGAGTTAGCCGAGTGCCTCGATGGCCTTCGTGATCAAGGTTCGTGCTGTGGCTCCGTAGACCGCCGCTTCCGACAGTCGTTCGAAGGCTCTCGCGTACTGCTCGATCTCCGATGGCGCGCTCACATTCACAGCGGCCGTCAGCAGCTCTACCTGGGCTTGCGCGCTGTCGTAGATCGAGAAGGTTTCCAGCGGCCACATGTGCCGGGAGGTGCTGAACGGCACGACTCCGAGGGAGACGGCCGGCAGGGACATGATCGACAGCAGATGGCCCAGTTGCCCGGCCATGACTCCGGCGTCGCCGATGCGGTACCGCAAGACGGCTTCTTCAACGAGGATGGCGAATCGGTGATCTCCTTCGCGGAGAACACGCGCCCGATCCATGCGGGCGGCCACGGCCTCCGTGACGTCGTTGGGCGTTTGCCGGAAGTCGGTGATCTCAGTCAGCAGCGCGGTTGCGTACGCGGGTGTCTGGAGCAGACCGGGCACCACGTTGGAGCAGTAGATTCGGAAGGTCCGGGTGCGCTCGAAGAGCGGTACGTATGACTCCTGGAGTCGGCGTAGCCCGGTGCGCTGGAGCCGTCGCCACTCGACGTACATCGACTCCGCCGAGCGAGACGCGGCGATCAAGTCGGCTGCTTGATCGTCGGCTCCACAGATGCGGCACCAATCGCGAATGTCGGTGTCCGCAGGGGGCGTTACGGCGTTCTCCAGCCGACTCGCCTTGGAAGGGTGCCAGCCAGCCTGTACGGCCACCTCACGGGCCTTCAGACCAGCGTCTAGGCGAATATCCCGAAGGCGTGCTGCAAGCGCCTCTCGGGCTGCCTGGACGCTGGACGAAGGGGAACGGGCCATTGGCGCTGTGCGTTCTCAGATCCTGTAGCGGTCGTGCGGAATGGCCCGGTCCCAGACGGCTTCGAACGCAGAGGCGCACAGCTTGACCACCTCTGGGCGGTCGTCCACTTCGTCGCCGAGGTAGACGCCCTCGCCGGAGAAGTGGCCGAACCTCACCAGCCGGTCATCGAAGCACCAGAAGTCATTGCCGGGAAGTGCCAGATCCGACGCATTCCGCCGGGGAAGCCAGCGGATCTGCTCACCGGCGGCGATGTTGGTGAACGTGCCGTCGTAGAGGTACCGGGTGTACTCGCTCACCGGCTCGGAAATGATCCGGGCGCGGCGGATGACGACGCCACGGGACACCGCCTCGGACACTATGTCGAGCCAGGGACGCCACCAGGACGCTCGGTCGTTCGGGTCCGGCCGATGCCCGGCCTTCCACGCGGCCACGCGCGGAGCTTCGTCGGGGTCGTCGTAGAAGTCGCGCATCTCCAGATGCACGGCGGATCGCTGGCAGTTCGCCAGCAGCTCACTGAACGGTGGGGCCGTCTGCGGCACTACAAGCCTCCCTGATGGCGGCGACCATACGCATAGGCAGCCGGACGACGGTCTCACTGTCGGGGATGGGGCCGGTCTTCAGGCACTCGGCGCGCGTCGCGTCATCCACCGTCCAACCCTGCAACACGATCTCTTGCTTCTCCTCGTCGACCCACACCGTGGGGCAGTTCGCCCCGTCCGTGTTCGGGTCCTTGGCGATGAACCGTAGCGACACAGCAGCCTCCCGGGCTACGCGGATTGCACGGACTTCTACGCATGGACCCTTGCGATGCTGCCGCGTTGGCGTCAAGGGTGCCCTTTAAGCCACGGGAGCGGGGGACTCGTAGCTGCGCCCAGGGGCGCAACAACAGACCCCCCGGCCACGCCGAGGGGTCTGGGATGCTGTTAGGGGTGGCTCAGGACAGGCCGGGGCCCCGCACCGGGATGCTGGTGAAAGTCGGCTGCTCAGGTTCCCGCGAGGTGAAGAAGTCGTTGCCCTTGTCGTCCACCACGATGAACGCCGGGAAGTCCTCGACCTCGATCTTCCAGACCGCCTCCATGCCGAGCTCCTCGTACTCGACGACCTCGACCTTCTTGATGCAGTCCTGCGCCAGGCGCGCGGCCGGGCCGCCGATGGAGCCCAGGTAGAAGCCGCCGTGCGTGCCGCACGCGTCGGTGACCTGCTTCGAGCGGTTGCCCTTGGCGAGCATCACCTTCGAGCCGCCCGCCGCCTGGAACTGCTCCACGTAGGAGTCCATGCGGCCGGCCGTGGTCGGGCCGAAGGAACCGGAGGCGTACCCTTCGGGGGTCTTGGCCGGGCCGGCGTAGTACACCGGGTGGTCCTTGAGGTACTGCGGCATCTCCTCGCCCGCGTCCAGCCGCTCCTTGATCTTGGCGTGCGCGATGTCGCGCGCCACGACCAGCGGACCGGACAGCGACAGCCGGGTCTTGACCGGGTGCTTGGTCAGCTCGGCCAGGATGTCGTCCATCGGCTGGTTGAGGTCGATCCGCACGACGTCGCCCGACTCGTCGAGGTGCTCGTCGGTGGTGTCCGGCAGGAAGCGCGCCGGGTCGGTCTCCAGCTGCTCAAGGAAGACGCCCTCGGCGGTGATCTTGGCGACGGCCTGGCGGTCGGCCGAGCAGGACACGGCGATCGCGACGGGCAGCGAGGCGCCGTGGCGCGGCAGGCGCACCACGCGCACGTCGTGGCAGAAGTACTTGCCGCCGAACTGCGCGCCGATGCCGATCTTCTGCGTGAGCTCGAAGACCTTCTTCTCCAGCTCCTCGTCGCGGAAGCCGTGGCCCAGCTCCGAGCCCTCGGACGGCAGCGCGTCCAGGTAGTGGGCGGAGGCGTACTTCGCGGTCTTCAGCGCGAACTCGGCGGACGTGCCGCCGACGACGATCGCCAGGTGGTACGGCGGGCACGCGGCCGTGCCGAGGGAGCGGATCTTCTCCTCCAGGAACTTCATCATGGAGGTCTCGTTGAGGACCGCCTTGGTCTCCTGGTAGAGGAACGACTTGTTGGCGGAGCCGCCGCCCTTGGCCATGAAGAGGAACTTGTAGGCGCCGCCGTCGGTCGCGTACAGCTCGATCTGGGCGGGGAGGTTGGAGCCGGTGTTCTTCTCGTCCCACATGGTGAGCGGCGCCATCTGCGAGTAGCGCAGGTTGAGGTTCTGGTACGCGTCGTAGACGCCGCGCGACAGGGCCTTCTCGTCCTCGCCCTCGGTCAGGACGTTCTGGCCGCGCTTGCCCATGACGATCGCCGTGCCGGTGTCCTGGCACATGGGCAGCACGCCGGCGGCCGCGATGTTGGCGTTCTTGAGCAGGTCGAGCGCCACGAACTTGTCGTTGCCCGACGCCTCCGGGTCGTCGATGATCTTCCGCAGCTGGGCGAGGTGCGCCGGACGGAGGTAGTGCTGGATGTCGTGGATCGCCTCTTCGGCGAGCTTGCGCAGCGCCTCCGGCTCGACCTTGAGGAACGTACGGCCGTCGGCTTCGAAGGTGGAGACACCCTCGGCGGTCACCAGGCGGTAGGGCGTGGTGTCCGCTCCCAGCGGGAGCAGATCGGAGTACTGAAACTCTGGCATTGCGGCCATTCCTCACTCGGCAGACGGCGACGCGGCCTCCGTTGGCAGCGCGCCCACAAGCGTAGAACGCCCCGGGGCGCCCGGACCTGTGAGGTAAGGCTCAGTTCCCCGCGTGGACCTCTGGTCGCGATGTATCGCGTTTGGCTAGGCTGGGTCCGTGGACCTCGAGAAGCAGCCCCAGAAGCCGGTCGCGCCCGCCGAACCCGCCCTGCGGGCCTCGGACGCCGACCGGGACCGGATCGCGGACATCCTCCGGGACGCCCTGGTCGAGGGCCGGATCGACGCGGAGGAGCACGCGGAGCGCGTCGACGCGGTCTACCGGGCCAAGACGCTCGGGGAGCTGGAGCCGCTCGTCCGCGACCTGCCGGCCGCCCGCCCCGGTCCCGGAGCGCCGCAGCACCCGCCGTACGCGTACGACGCCGGGGACCCGGCCGCCCCGGCCGACAAGCTGATCGCCGTCTTCTCCAGCGCCACCCGCGGGGGCCGTCGCCGGCTCGGGCCGCGCACGCACGCGTTCTCGCTCTTCGGCAGCGTGGAGATCGACCTCACCGAGGCGGTCTTCACACAGCGTCTGACCACCATTGACGCCGTCTCGGTCTTCGGCAGCGTCGAGGTGCGAGTCCCCGAGAACATCACCCTGCGGGGTGGCGGTACCGGCGTGTTCGGCAGCTTCGAGGTGGACACCCTGGAGGCCGCCGACCCCGAGGCCCCGGTCGTCGTGATCAACGGATACGCCGTCTTCGGCAGCGTGGAGGCCCGCCCCAAGCGCGGCAGTTTCCTCGCCGACCTCCACCACAAGTTGCGCAAGCACTTGGGTGGTTGACGCGCCACGGCCGGTTCGGGCCGGTGGGAATCCCGCCCCCTGGACCGGACTGCCACGCAGTGCATAGGCACGCGCACAGCGGGTAGGGCTTGCTGCATCGTCTCTCGCTCGCGAAGCCGTCGTCAGGAGTAGACCGTGCTGCAACTGCCGCCCCAGCCCCTCCAGGTCGCCGCCGCCGTTCCCTCCCAGCGCGTTTCGGCGCGGGAGGACCAGGCCGGTCCGTGGCACTCGGAGGCGGTGTGCCGCCGGGACGAAGCAGGCTTGTTCTTCGCCCCGTCCAAGGAGCCCACGGCCGCCCGGCTGGCGCGGGAGGAGGCCGCGAAACGGGTCTGCGCCCGCTGCCCGGTGATGGTCGAGTGCCGGGAGCACGCCCTGCTCCAGCCCGAGCCGTACGGCGTGTGGGGCGGCTTGACGGCGGCCGAGCGGCGCGTCGTGCTGGCCCGGCGCAGGCGCCGCGAGGTGGAGCTGAAGAAGGCCGCCTCGACCGGCCCCCGCATCGCCGCCGCCGGCTGACCCGGCACGTGCCGCACGTGCGGCACGGCACCCCGGTCCTGGCGACGCTGCTCCGGCGCACGGAACGCAGAGGGGCGCCCCCACCGCACATGGGGGGCGCCCCTCTGTCGTGTCCGCGTGGGCTACTTCGCGCGGTCGAAGTCGATCTGGCTGTACGCGCGCAGCTTCGACAGCCGGTGCGTGGAGTCGATCTGCCGGATCGTGCCCGACTTGGAGCGCATCACCAGGGACGAGGTCGTCGCCGTCTCGGCGCGGTAGCGCACGCCGCGCAGCAGTTCGCCGTCCGTGATGCCGGTCGCGACGAAGAACACGTTGTCGCCGCTGACCAGGTCGTTCGTGGACAGCACCCGGTCCAGGTCGTGGCCGGCGTCGATGGCCCGCTGCCGCTCCTCGTCGTCCTTGGGCCACAGCTTGCCCTGGATGACGCCGCCCAGGCACTTGATCGCGCAGGCGCTGATGATGCCCTCGGGCGTACCGCCGATGCCCATCAGCAGGTCCACGCCCGTGCCCTCGCGCACCGCCATGATCGAACCGGCGACGTCGCCGTCCGAGATGAACTTGATCCGCGCGCCGGTCTCGCGGATCTCCTTGACGATGCCCTCGTGGCGGGGGCGGTCCAGGATGACGACGGTGACGTCCTCGGGCGAGGAGTGCTTCGCCTTGGCGACGCGGCGGATGTTCACCGACACCGGGGCGTTGATGTCGACGTAGTCCGCGGCCTCCGGGCCGGTGACGAGCTTGTCCATGTAGAACACCGCGGACGGGTCGAACATGGTGCCGCGATCGGCGGCCGCCAGCACGGCGATCGCGTTCGGCATGCCCTTCGCGGTGAGCGTGGTGCCGTCGATCGGGTCCACGGCGATGTCGCACTCGGCGCCGGTCCCGTCACCGACGCGCTCACCGTTGAACAGCATCGGGGCTTCGTCCTTCTCGCCCTCACCGATCACGACGACGCCGTTCATCGAGACGGTGGAGACCAGGGTCCGCATGGCCCGCACCGCGGCGCCGTCGGCGCCGTTCTTGTCGCCGCGGCCGACCCAGCGACCGGCGGCCATGGCCGCGGCCTCGGTGACCCGGACCAGCTCCAGGGCCAGGTTGCGGTCGGGAGCCTCGGGAGAGACCTCGAGCTCGGACGGCAGATGATTGTCGGTCATCGGAACGCACCTTTCTGTACGGCGACGGCCGCAAGTGAAGAGGGTGCTGCGACTCTATCGGTAGGTCGACATATTGAGCAGAGGGGCCCACGTATGAGCAGGACACCCTGATGCGACCATAGGGGGCGTGGCAGGTATGCGTGGCAAGCAGACAGTGCGCGGGATGTTCCAGTCGATGGCGGTCATCCTCGCCGCCGGGGGCGTGATGTACCTCTTCATCCCCCATGACGAGAAGGCGGACCCGATCAAGCCGGTCGACTACCGGGTCGAGCTGGTGACCGCGCAGCGCGCGGCCCCCTACCCGGTCCTGGCGCCGGAGGGCCTCACCGGCGGCTGGACGCCCACCTCGGTGGCGTACGACCGCGAGGGGGGCGACGCCTGGCACGTCGGCTTCCTGACGCCGGACCGGCAGTACGTGGCGGTGGAGCAGTCGACGGCGGTGCCGGAGAAGTACATCGCCGAGGTGACCCACGAGGCGCGGGACACCGGCCGCACGCAACGGGTGGCGGGCAGGGCCTGGCAGCGCTGGGAGGGCCCGAAGTACGACGCGCTGGTCCTGCGCGAGAAGGGCGTCACCACGGTGGTGACCGGCACGGCGACCGACGAGCAGCTCGTGCGGATGGCCGCGGCGCTCCGGCCGGCGGAGAAGGTCTAGAGGAGCGGCGACTGCTCGGGGACGGCGACGGCCCCGGGGAACGGCGACGGCCCCGGGCACCAGGGGGGATGGTGCTCGGGGCCGCCGGTCCGGGGCCGTCGGTCAGACGGTGGTGATGACCTCGTCGTAGGCGAGACGGGGGCTGCGCGGGAACGAGGCGCCCTCGCCCGGCTTGCCGATGTTGACGATCATCAACGGGGTGTGGTCGTCGTCCAGGAACTCCTTCTGGACGCCCGCGAAGTCGAAGCCCGTCATGGGGCCGGCGGCGAGGCCGGCGGCGCGGACACCGACGATGAAGTACGCGGCCTGCAGGGCGGCGTTGAGGCCGGCGGCCTGCTCGCGGGCCGCGCGCTCCGAGAAGAAGACGTCCTTGGCCTGCGGGAAGTGCGGGAAGAGGTTCGGGAGCTCCTCGTGGAACTCGTTGTCCGCGGCGAGGATCGCGACCAGCGGCGCCGACGCGGTCTTGGCCTGGTTGCCCTCCGCCATCAGCGGGACCAGGCGCTCGCGGGCCTCGGCCGAGCGCACCAGCACGACGCGCAGCGGCGACTGGTTGAAGGCGGTCGGGCCGTACTTGACCAGGTCGTAGATCGCCTGGACCTGCTCCTCGGTGACCGGCTCGTCGGTGAAGGTGTTGGCGGTGCGGGCCTCGCGGAAGAGGAGGTCCTGGGCGGCGGGGTCGAGAACGAGGGTCATGCTGGTGCCTTTCGGACGCGCAAAGGATCAAGCGATGTGTCCCACCGTACGCCCGAGATAGGTTAAGTTTCAACTAAATCGGGGCGGGGTCGCCCGTGAAACCCCTCACACACGAGTTGCGGAGCTCACTCCTCCGGATCCGCCGGGGCATCCTGCCCGGCCAGCGCCGCGTCCAGCCGGGCGCGGGCGCCCTCCAGCCAGCGGCGGCACACCTTGGCCAGCTCCTCGCCCCGCTCCCACAGGGCCAGCGACTCCTCCAGCGTGGTGCCGCCCGCCTCCAGCCGGCGGACGACCTCGATCAGCTCGTCGCGCGCCTGCTCGTACCCGATCGCCGTTTCCGTGGTGTTCGCTGCCATGCCGACCACCCTAAGGGCGGGGTACGACAACCTCGGCGGCCACGCGCACGGGGAACTCGCCCCCGGCGACCCGCGCCCGCAGCTCCTCCTCCGGTGCGACCTCCTCCGGCGACCGCACCACCGCCCCGTCCGCCCGCTGCAGCACCGCGTACCCCCGCTCCAGCGTGGCCGCCGGCGAGAGGGCCACCACGCGCGCGCGGGTGTGCGCCAGCTCGGAGTCCGCCCGGTCCAGCAGGTGGCCCACGACGCGGCGGCTGCGCGCCAGCAGGGCGTCCACCTCCGTCTCCCGCTCCTCCACCATCCGCTGCGGGTGCTCCATCACGGGCCGGCCCAGCGCGTGCGCCAGACCCCGCTCCTCGCGGTCGAGCAGGCCCCGCACCGTGCGCAGCGCGCGGTCGCGCAGGCCCCGCACCCGGTCCAGCTCCTCGCCCACGTCCGGCACGACCTTCTTGGCGGCGTCGGTCGGGGTGGACGCCCGGAGGTCCGCCACCAGGTCCAGCAGCGGCGAGTCCGGCTCGTGCCCGATCGCCGACACCACCGGTGTACGGCACTCGGCGACGGCCCGCACCAGCTGCTCGTCGGAGAACGGCAGCAGGTCCTCCACGCTGCCGCCGCCCCGGGCGACGATGATCACGTCCACGTCCGGCAGCTCGTCCAGCTCCTTGACCGCCTGCACCACCTGCGGCACGGCGTGGACGCCCTGCACCGCCACGTTCCGCACCTCGAAGCGCACCGCCGGCCACCGCCGCCGGGCGTTCTCCAGCACGTCGCGCTCGGCGGCCGACGCGCGGCCGCACACCAGGCCGATCAGCTGCGGCAGGAACGGCACCGGCTTCTTGCGGTCGAGCGCGAACAGCCCCTCCGCGCCCAGGGACCGCTTCAGCATCTCCAGCCGCGCCAGCAGCTCCCCGATCCCCACCGGCTTCATCTCCGTCGCCCGCAACGACAACTGCCCGCGCGGGGCGTACCACTCGGGCTTGGCGCGCACCACGACCCGGGCGCCCTCGGAGACCACGTCCGCGACCGCGTCGAACACCTGCCGGTAGCAGGTGACGCTCACGGAGATGTCGTACGACGGGTCGCGCAGCGTCATGAACACGACGCCCGCGCCGGGCCGCCGCGACAACTGGGTGATCTGCCCCTCCACCCAGACGGCACCGAGCCGGTCGATCCACCCCCCGATGAGCCGCGACACCTCACCGACGGGCAGGGGGGCTTCGGCAGACGTATTGAGACCCATGGAGCGAGCGTACGCGCCCGGTACGACAACGCCCCGCCCCGAGACGCCCCCGGACGCCCCGGCCACCTTCCCGGCCGGAACCGTCCGCCCACGAGCCGGTGAGGGCCACCCGGGGTCATCTGGACGTGTGGCGGCCACGGCCCCCGGTCTCAGCCGCCCGGCGGATCTTCCGCGCCCTATACGCGCCCTTACGATGGGGACATGACTGCTACGCCTGCCAGCCCGTCGTCCGACAAGCGCGTCCTCCTCGCCGCTCCGCGTGGTTACTGCGCGGGCGTGGACCGTGCCGTGATCGCCGTGGAGAAGGCACTGGAGCAGTACGGCTCGCCGATCTACGTCCGCCACGAGATCGTGCACAACAAGTACGTCGTGCAGACCCTGGAGAAGAAGGGCGCCATCTTCGTCGACGAGACGGCCGAGGTGCCCGAGGGCTCGATCGTGATGTTCTCCGCGCACGGCGTGGCGCCGACCGTCCACCAGGAGGCCGCCGAGCGGCGGCTCGCGACGATCGACGCGACCTGCCCCCTGGTCACCAAGGTCCACAAGGAGGCGGTCCGGTTCGCCAACGAGGACTACGACATCCTGCTCATCGGCCACGAGGGCCACGAGGAGGTCATCGGCACCTCCGGCGAGGCCCCCGACCACATCACCCTGGTCGACGGCCCGGACGACGTCGAGAACGTCACCGTGCGGGACGACTCGAAGGTCGTCTGGCTCTCCCAGACCACCCTCTCGGTCGACGAGACCATGGAGACGGTCGACAAGCTGAAGGAGAAGTTCCCCAAGCTCGTCTCCCCGCCGAGCGACGACATCTGCTACGCCACGCAGAACCGCCAGATCGCCGTCAAGCAGATGGGCGCCGAGGCGGACCTGGTCATCGTCGTCGGCTCGAAGAACTCCTCCAACTCCGTCCGGCTCGTCGAGGTCGCCCTCGGCGCGGGCGCGCGCGACGCCCACCTGGTGGACTTCGCCGAGGAGATCGACGAGGCATGGCTGGAGGGCGTCTCCACGGTCGGCGTCACCTCCGGCGCCTCCGTCCCCGAGGTGCTGGTCGAGGGCGTGCTGGAGTGGCTGGCGGGGCGCGGCTTCGAGGACGTGGAGATCGTGAAGGCCGCCGAGGAGTCGATCACCTTCTCGCTGCCGAAGGAGCTGCGCCGCGATCTGCGCGCCGAGGCGGCGGCCCTGAGCGAAAAGCGGTGACCGAAAGCCGGTAACCGTCAGCGCCTCGCCGTAACGTTGAGTCCATGAACGTCTTCGGAGTGGACATCGGCGGGTCGGGGATCAAGGGCGCTCCCGTGGACCTGGAGCGCGGAGATCTGGCCGAGCCCCGCCACAAGGTACTGACACCGCACCCCGCGACGCCCGACGGCGTCGCGGGGTGCGTCGCTGAGGTCGTCGAGCACTTCGGCTGGTCGGGCCCCATCGGCGTCACCTTCCCCGGTGTCGTCACGGGCTCCACCATCCGCACGGCGGCCAACGTCGACAAGGGGTGGGTCGGCGTCGACGCGGCGGCGCTGATCGGGGAACGGCTGAGCGGGATGCCGGTCACCGTCCTCAACGACGCCGACGCCGCCGGCGTCGCCGAGATGAAATTCGGCGCGGGACGCGGCCGCAAGGGCACGGTGATCATGCTGACCTTCGGTACGGGCATCGGCAGCGCGCTCTTCATCGACGGCAGGCTGGTGCCCAACACGGAGCTGGGTCACCTGGAGCTGGACGGCCACGAGGCGGAGAAGCGGGCGTCGACGAAGGTCAAGGAGGACAAGGACATGAGCTGGGAGGACTGGGCGCACCGGGTGCGCAAGTACCTCGCCCACGTGGAGATGCTGTTCTCGCCCGAGCTCTTCATCGTGGGCGGCGGCGTCAGCCGCAAGGCGGAGAAGTTCCTGCCGCTGCTCACGGACGTCCGCGCCGAGATCGTCCCGGCGGAGCTGCAGAACAACGCGGGGATCGTGGGCGCGGCGATGGCGGCCGCGGCCCGCTGAGGCGCCGGCGGCCGGAGCGTCAGCGCTGGGTGGCCCGGGCGGCGGCGGCCGTGGTCCGCTGCCGCCGCCCCATCTGCCGCACCTTGCGTACGGACGTGATGAGGCCCGCCACCAGCGTGCCGCCGTAGAGCCAGCCGGCCTGCACGGCGAGCGTGGTGACCACGGCCATGATGCGGCCGCCCAGACCGCCGGGGCCGCCGGCGATCGGCACGGCGCCCACGGCGAAGGCGATGGGCACCCCGATCGGCGCGGTGACCAGGTCGGCCTCCCGCACCCACAGCGCGGTCAGGGCGCTGACCGGGAGGAAGAGCAGCCCGTACACGAGCGGGGAGCCGCCGAACAGCAGCCGGTCGAGGCAGCCGAGCACGAACATCGACGCGGCGGCGAACAGCCCGGCGCCGAGGCCCGTCAACCGGGGCGCGGGCAGCCTGCGCAGCGCCGGCACCATGGACGGCACGGGCCGCCTCCCGGGCCGGCCGCCCGGCCGCCGGGGCCCGCCGGGCGTGCCCGGCCCCGCGGGTCCGCCGCCCGCGCCGCTGCTCCGGCCGCCGGGCGCCGCCGCACCACCCTGCCTGGCGGGAGGCCGCGCCGGGCGTGCCCCGACGGAGCGGACAGCCCCGCCGTCGATGAGCGTGCCCGGGGGCAGGGCGCCCGGGGCCGCGGGGGCCGCCGACGCCGCGGGTGCCACCGGGTGCGCCGGACCCGCCGGGGCCTGCGCCCGCTGCCGGCGCTGAGGGGGACTGTTCCTGTGCTGCTCCACCTGGACAACGTAGGTCGGAACGGCCCGGGAGTCCGGCGAGGGACACGCCCTTTGGGCGACCTTGGCCAAGAGTTCGCCCAACGGCTGCCGTCACCGCCCGCTCCGCCACGCCCGTAAACTGGGGGGTCGGCCCACCATCCTCACTTCTAGGGAAGTCGCCAACGTGTCGCTCACGATCGGAATCGTCGGCCTGCCGAATGTCGGCAAGTCGACCCTGTTCAACGCCCTGACCAAGAACGACGTACTGGCGGCCAACTACCCGTTCGCCACCATCGAGCCGAATGTCGGCGTCGTCGGGGTCCCCGACGCCCGCCTCACCAAACTGGCCGAGATCTTCTCCTCGCAGCGCGTCCTGCCGGCCACGGTCGACTTCGTCGACATCGCGGGCATCGTGCGCGGCGCGAGCGAGGGCGAGGGCCTGGGCAACAAGTTCCTGGCGAACATCCGCGAGTCGGACGCGATCTGCCAGGTCATCCGCGCCTTCAAGGACGAGAACGTCGTCCACGTCGACGGCAAGGTCTCGCCGAAGGACGACATCGAGACGATCAACACCGAGCTGATCCTCGCCGACCTCCAGACCATCGAGAAGGTCCTGCCGCGCCTCCAGAAGGAGTCGAGGATCAAGAAGGACGTCGTACCGAAGGTCGCGGCGGTCGAGGCGGCAAAGGAGATCCTGGAGCGGGGCGACACCCTCTTCTCGCAGGGCATCGTCCAGGGCTCCGAGAGGGCCGAGCTGCTGCACGACCTGCACCTGCTCACCACCAAGCCGTTCCTCTACGTCTTCAACGTCGACGAGGACGAGCTGATGGACGACACCTTCAAGGACGAGCAGCGCGCCCTGGTCGCCCCGGCCGAGGCGATCTTCCTCAACGCCAAGCTCGAGGCCGACCTCGCCGAGCTCGACGAGGAGGACGCCATGGAGCTCCTCCAGTCCGTCGGCGCCGAGGAGCCCGGCCTCGCCACCCTGGCCCGCGTCGGCTTCGACACCCTCGGCCTCCAGACCTACCTGACGGCCGGCCCCAAGGAGTCCCGCGCCTGGACGATCAAGAAGGGCGCGACGGCCCCCGAGGCGGCCGGTGTGATCCACACCGACTTCCAGAAGGGCTTCATCAAGGCCGAGGTCATCTCCTTCGCCGACCTCGTCGAAACCGGCTCGGTCGCCGAGGCCCGCTCGGCGGGCAAGGCCCGCATGGAGGGCAAGGACTACGTCATGCAGGACGGCGACGTGGTGGAGTTCCGCTTCAACGTCTGAGCGGGTGAAGTGACACCACGTCGCTGACGTGGCAAACATGCAGGTCAGGAGGGGGCGGACGCTATCGAGTCAGCCCCCTTCGTCGTCACCGTGCTGGATGGGTGCTGGATGTTCTGACGGTGGGTCAGGGGCGATCGGTCTCATGAACGGTGGACCGGTGTCCCGCGTGAACGACCCGGACCACCAGGTCCCCGTTGTCGATCGTGTAGACGACGCGGTAGTCGCCGACGCGCAGACGGCGTCGCTCGGGCTGGGACACGAGTGCGGTGGTGTTGAAGCCGAGGGGGTCGGTCTCCAGTTCGGTCAGCTTGGCCAGGACGCGCAGAGCCATGTAGCGAGGGATCTTCCGAAGCTCGGCCTGCGCCTCGGGGCGGAAGACGGTTCGGTACTCACTCACCGCGGGCCAGCGTCTCCCTCATGATGTCCTCGATCGGGATGCCGGGAGCCGGGTTGGCCATGCGCTCGTCGATGATCCGGTTGATCTCGCGCTCTTCCCATTCCTGGTACTTGCGCAGCACCTTTGATGGAGACCACGGCGGCGACTTCCTTGCCCCGCCGCGTGATTACCGTGGGTACGTCGTCGCGCTCCGCGCGCTCCACGACCTCCGCCAAGTGCGCGCGCACGTCGCGGATGGACCCTACGGGCCGTGGCTGCATGCGCTCAAAGGTACCGAGTGTCCCATGTGTACACAGTGGCCGCAGGCGTGGCGATCCATCGCTCGCGGTGTGTGCCGGCCGCCCGGCCACTGGGAGTGGCGGAGGGCCGGGTGGCTGGGCGTGCACCGCTGCCCAGGTCGCGGAGGGGCGTCGGTGGCGCCGCGCGTGGGGCGGGGTTCGTCAGACCGAGAGGGTCACCTCGTGGATCTCGTCGGGGGCGTGGCCGGTGCGCTCGTGGATGCGCTGCACCGCGTCGGCCGAGGGGCCGGTGGACAGGCAGTACACCGTGCCCGACTCGGGGTCGGCCCAGGCGTGCTCGAAGTGGACCCCTTCCTCCTTCTCTATGGCGAGGTCCGCGCGGTGGGCCTCGCTCAGCTGGTCCGAGGTGATGCCCTTCATGCCTCGATGGACGTCCATGTACGTGCCCATGGCTTCCGCACCTCCGGTGACGGTTCGGTTCCGGCCCCTCTTCCATGCTGCACCCGCGGGCGCCGGGCGGCGCGGCGCGGGGATTCAGGGGGCGGCCAGGCCCGTTTTGGCGCCCGCGCCGCACAGCGGGACCACCGTGCTGCCGACGCGCGGCTCCGCGCGGATCGCCGCCCAGCACGCCACGCCCGTCGGCTCGACGAACAGCCCGCGGGCGGCCAGGTCGAGCTGGGCCTCCCGGATCCGGTCCTCCGTCACCGTGAGGAAGGTCCCGCCCGACTCGCGTACCGCCCGCAGGATCTGGCGGGCCCGCGGGGGGTTCGGGATGGCGATGCCCTCGGCGAGGGTGGCGCGCACCGGTGCGGGGGCGGCCGGCGGCTCGTCGGCGCCCGCGCGGAACGCCTCCGCCAGCGGCGCGACCGCCTCGGCCTGCACGGCCACCAGCGCGGGGCGAACCGGGATCAGGCCGTGTGCGGCCAGCTCGGCGGTGGCGAGGGCGGCGCCCAGAAGCAGGGTGCCGTTGCCCACGGGGACGACCAGCGTGTCGGGCAGCCGCCCGCCGAGGTCCTCCCACAGCTCGTACACGTACGTCTTCGTGCCGTGCAGGAAGTAGGGGTTGAAGACGTGCGAGGCGTAGAAGGTGCCAGGTTCACCGGCCGCCTCGCGGGCCGCCAGCGCCGCCGCCTCGCGGTCCCCGGGCACGACCGCGAGCCGCGCCCCGTGTGCCCGGATCTGCTCCAGCTTCTTGGCGGGGGTGCCCTCGGGGACGTACACCGTGCAGCCCAGTCCCGCGCGGGCGCAGTACGCCGCCATGGCGGTGCCGGCGTTGCCGCTGCTGTCGGCGATCACGCGGCGCGGGGCCAGGCGGCGGGCCAGTTCGGCCAGCATGACGGCGCCGCGGTCCTTGAACGACAGGGTGGGCATCAGGAAGTCGAGCTTGGCCGAGACGGTGTCGGTGAGCCGGACGAGCGGCGTACGGCCTTCGCCGAGCGAGCACCGGGGGTCGGCGAGGGGCAGCGCCTCCGCGTAGCGCCACAGCGAACCGGTCCGGCCGGCGAGGGACGCCAGGGAGAGGGGCGCGGCCCGGAAATCGAGGTCCCAGGGGCCCCGGCATTCGGGGCAGCACCAGGTCAGTGACGATACGGACGATCCGGTGCCGCACCGGGGGCACAGATAGCGGGCCGAAAGGGTCATGAAAGTCAGCATGTCATTCGTGTGGCAGGGCTGTTACCGGCGCGTCAGGACCCTTGTGGGATTCCTATGGATCGGTCAATCTTTCGGTCGGCAGACGGATTCGGGCAACGCCGCGTACAAGGCGGCGCTGTTTGTCATGCCCCTGCCGAACACCCCCACAGCAGCGCACCACCAATGAGGAGGACCCCTCACATGTCAGTGATGCGTACCCCGCGGCGAAGACTGGCCGCAGCCGGCGCCACCGTCGTCGCCGCCCTCGCGCTCGGCACCCTCTCCGCCCTCCCGGCCAACGCGGCCGCGGCCGCCCCGGAAGGTGTGATCGAGAACGCCGGAGCCCCCGGCGCCATCGCGGGCAGCTACATCGTCACCCTCGACGAGTCGGCCGCGGACGCCGAGTCCAAGGCGGGCAGGGCCGTCGCCGCCCGCTACGGCGCGAAGATCGAGAAGACGTACACCTCCGCCCTCAACGGCTACGCCGTCGAACTCTCCGAGGCGCAGGCCAAGAAGCTGGCCGCCGACCCGGCCGTCGACTCGGTCGTGCAGAACCGCGTCTTCACGATCACCGGCACCCAGCCGTCCCCGCCGTCCTGGGGCCTGGACCGGATCGACCAGCGCGCACTGCCGCTCAACCAGAGCTACACCTACCCCGAGCCGGCGGGCGAGGGCGTCACCGCGTACGTCATCGACACCGGCGTACGCATCACCCACAGCGACTTCGGCGGGCGGGCCACCTACGGCTACGACGCCATCGACAACGACAACACGGCGCAGGACGGCCACGGTCACGGCACGCACGTCGCCGGCACCGTCGCCGGGTCCTCCTACGGCGTGGCCAAGAAGGCGAAGATCGTCGGTGTCCGCGTCCTCAACAACTCCGGCTCCGGCACCACCGCCCAGGTGGTCGCCGGCATCGACTGGGTGACCCGCAACGCCGTCAAGCCGGCCGTGGCCAACATGAGCCTGGGCGGCGGCGTGGACTCCGCGCTCGACACCGCCGTGCGCAACTCCATAGCCAGCGGCGTCACCTACGCCATCGCGGCGGGCAACGACGGCCGTGACGCGTCCAACTCCTCGCCGGCGCGCGTCGCCGAGGCCATCACGGTCGGCTCGACCACCAGCACGGACGCCCGCTCCAGCTTCTCCAACTACGGCAGCCTGGTGGACCTGTTCGCGCCCGGCTCCTCCATCACCTCGTCGTGGAACACCGGCGACACCGCCACCAACACCATCTCCGGTACGTCGATGGCGACCCCGCACGTGGCGGGCGCCGCGGCCCTCTACCTGGCGAACAACCGGACGGCCACCCCGTCGCAGGTCGCCACCGCCCTCACCTCCGCCGCCACCACCGGCGTGGTGGGCAACCCGGGCACCGGCTCCCCGAACCGCCTGCTGTACGTGGGCGACGGCGGCACCACGCCGCCGCCCGGCAAGCGCTTCGAGAACACCACCGACTACGCGATCAACGACAACGCGACCGCCGAGTCGCCGGTCACCGTCAGCGGCGTCGAGGGCAACGCCCCGTCCGCCCTCCAGGTGCCCGTGAACATCGTTCACACGTACATCGGTGACCTCCAGGTGCAGTTGATCGCCCCTGACGGCACCGCCTACACGCTCAAGGCGTACGGCACGGGCGGCAGCGCCGACAACATCAACACCACGTACACGGTCAACGCCTCCTCCGAGGTCGCGAACGGAACGTGGAAGCTGCGCGTGAGTGACAACGCGAACTACGACACCGGGAGGATCGACTCCTGGGCTCTGCAGTTCTGAGCGTCCAGCGGGTGAGAAGGGGGGCGGTCGCCGTCATGGCGGCCGCCTCTCCTTTGTGCGCGGCTCGCCGGCCGTGAACCGTCGCGCCGCCCGCGTTCCGCCTCCTGTCGCGGACCGCGTACGATGCGCCAGCCGCACGCGCATTCGATCCACCCCGCCCCCGACAGGAGCACCGAGAACCGTGGAACCGTCCCCCCAGGGATCGCCCGACGGTCCGCCCGTGGACCCACTCCAGGGAACGGGCCCCCAGGGAACCGCCCCCCACGGACCCGCCCCGCGGGGCTGGCCGCCGCCCCAGCAGGCGTACCCGCAGGGTCCTCCGCCGTTCTACGGCACGCCCGGCCCGCCGCCCCCGGTGAACGTCAACGGGCTGGCCATCGCCTCCCTCGTCACCGGCATCATCTGTCTGGTGCCGCCGCTCGGCATGGTCCTGGGCGGGATCGCCCTCGGGCAGATCAGGAAGCGGGGCGAGCGGGGCACGGGCATGGCCGTCACGGGCGTGGTCCTGTCCCTGGTGAGCACGCTGCTGGTGGTGGCCGGACTCACCACGGGGGCGTTCCGGGACGTCTCCGACGGCATGCGGGACGCCGTCGACGAGGCGTCCCGGACGCGCTCGGCCTTCGAGCTGCGCAAGGGGCAGTGCTTCAACAGCCCCGGCGGCGTCGACGAGACGGAGGCCGTCGACGTCACGATCGTGGACTGCGCCGAGCCCCACGACGGCGAGGTGGCCGGCGGTTTCACGATCGGCGAGTTCGACGAGTGGCCCGGCGACAAGCCCATCGAGCCGGTCGCCGAGCGGCGCTGCGAGGCGCTGAACACCGCCTACGCGCTGGACGGCTGGGCAGTCCCCGACAACGCGTGGATGTTCTACTACCAGCCGAGCAAGGAGAGTTGGGCGGCCGGCGACCGGTCGGTGACCTGCGCCTTCGCCGCCGAGACGGGCAAGCTCACCGGATCGGTGCGCGGTGACGAGGAGACCCTCGACGAGCACCAGGTCGCCTTTCTGAAGCGGGTCAACCAGATCGACGCGGCTCTCCTGGAGGAGCCCGAGGCCGACGTCGAGGAGGACCGGAAGGCCAATGTGGCGTGGGCCGGGAAGGTGTCGGACACCGTGAACGGGACGGCGGCCGGACTGCGCGCCCACCCGTGGCCGGCCGCGGCGCGCGGGCCGGTGGCGAACCTGGCCGAGGAGCTGGACGCGGCCGGGAAGCACTGGGCGAAGATGGCGGCCGCCACGGACCCGGACACCTTCTGGGAGCACTACGAGCCCGCGTACGACGCCCTCCCCGCCGACCTGGGCGCGAAGGCGCGCGGCGCCCTGAAGCTGGACGTCACACCGCCGGCGGACGGTACGTCCGGTTCCTGAGCGGGTGCGGAGGCGGGCCGGCGCGAGGAGGGGCGACACGGGGGCCGGCGCGGCCGGGCCGGCACGGGCGGGTCGGTCGGCGGCGCGGACCGAGTGGGCCTGGCCGGGCGGGCCGGACCGGTCTTCGGATGGGCGCCGGAGCGCCGGTTCACCGGCCCGTACCCATGGTGAACTGGTGCCCAAACGGCCGTCATCACATCGGGTGAAACTCTGGCCCATGCTTGCGGTATGCGACCGACCGTTGCCAGTCTGTTGCTGTCTGTCAACCTGATGGGAGTGGCCCGTGACCTTCGGTGAGCAGCCCGCTTATCTGCGCGTTGCGAGCGATCTCCGGGAAAAGATCGTCAATGGCTCGCTCCCGCCCCACACCCGGCTCCCCTCGCAGGCGCGCATCCGCGAGGAGTACGGCGTCTCGGACACCGTCGCGCTGGAAGCCCGCAAGGTCCTGATGGCCGAGGGGCTCGTCGAGGGCCGGTCGGGTTCGGGGACGTACGTCCGGGAGCGGCCCGTGCCGCGCCGGATCGCCCGCTCCGGCTTCGGCCTGACGGCGGGCGCCAACCCCTTCCGGCAGGAGCAGGCCGCCGAGAGTGCGCGCGGCACCTGGGAGTCCCACAGCGAGCAGGAGCCGGCGAGCGCCGCCGTCGCCGAGCGCCTCGGCGTCGAGCCGGGGGACCGGGTGATGCGCACGCGGTACGTCTTCCGGGAGGCGGGAGAGCCGATGATGCTCTCCACCTCATGGGAGCCGCTCGCCGTCACCGGGCGCACACCCGTGATGCTGCCCGAGGAGGGGCCGCTGGGCGGCTGCGGGGTCGTCGAGCGGATGGCCGCGATCGACGTCGTCGTGGACAACGTGGTGGAGGAGGTCGGCGCGCGCCCGGGGCTGGCGGAGGAACTCCTGACGCTGGGAGGGGTGCCGGGACACGTCGTGATGGTGGTGGAGCGGACCTACTACGCGTCGGGGAGGGCGGTCGAGACGGCGGACGTGGTCGTGCCGGCCGACCGCTACCGCATCGCCTATCACCTTCCGGTGCGGTGACCGCGACCGGCTGACGGCTGACGGGCCTCGGCCGCGCGCCGGTTCGCGGCCGGTCCCGGCCCGGCCTCGCGTGGTGCCGCGTGACACGGTGCGCCGCGTGCGATGCCGTGGAATCCGCAAGGGGGCGCACCCGGCCGGGTGCGCCCCCTTTCCGCACCGATTCCCTGGCCGGATGCGTACCTCTTCGTAAAAAGACGTATCCGCACAGTAAAGGTCTGGCGTAGGCTCAGGCATATGCGGATCGCTGTTTCGTGTGGATGCTTAGAAGTGCGCAGGCCGGCGGAGGGTGGGCGTGATGAGTGAGAGCGGCGCGGTCCTTCCCTGGCTGGTGATCCGGCAGGACGACAACGGCAACCACTACCGGGTGGGCAGGTACGCGACGAGGGACGAGGCGCAGAAGATCGCCGACAGTCTCGACGGGCCCGGGCCCGAGCAGCTCTACTGGGTGGAGCGCGTGGGTCAGCCCGCCACCTGACCGCGGCGGGCGCGCCGCCCGCCGCGCGTTACGCTCCGGCGCATGACAGATCGTGTGGTGGTGGCCGGGGCCGTCTTCGACGAGGGGCGGCTGCTCGCCGCGCGCCGCAGCGCCCCGCCGGAGCTCGCCGGCCGCTGGGAGCTGCCGGGCGGCAAGCTGGAACCGGGCGAGACCGCGCCGCAGGCCCTCGTACGTGAGCTGCGCGAAGAGCTGGGCGTGGAGACGGAGCCGGGTGAACGGATCCCCGGCGAATGGCCGCTGGCGCCCGGTTACGTCCTCCAGGTGTGGACCGCCCGGCTCGTCTCCGGTGAGCCCCGCCCCTTGCAGGACCACGACGAGCTGCGGTGGCTGTTCCGGCATGAACTGGACACCGTCGACTGGCTGGATCAGGACCGTCCCGCTGTGGCGCAGGTCGCCCGCCGGCTCCCCACCGAGGCCCCCGGCAGCCGCCCCTGACGGACCGCCGGGCCGCCACCCCGGCTTCCCGGAGACGTGGGCGCCATGTACGCGGGCCCCGCGCCCGTACCGGCCCGGATCCCGTGCCCGTACCGCGAGCCGTGCCGCCCAACCCTTCACCCCGCCCTTCGCGCGCCCAGCCACGCGCCGGGCGCCGACCGGGACCGTCGCGCGCCGCCGCCCCCACCCGGCCGCCCCCCCCACGCGTGGGGCGCGTGCGCAGCCCGAGGGTCTGGCCGTAAGGCGGCGCCGCTGGCGCGGATGCGGCGTGCGGGGCGGCCGGTCGCGGGCGATGTCAGCGGGGGCGCCGGGGTGCGCCGGCGGACGCGGATGGCGGGGGGTCGGCGAGGAGCGCGAGGCCGAGGTGTACGCCGTTCGTGCCACGATGCGCCTGCGGTGACGATAGTCCACCCGAAATATCGGGTATGTGCTGATTAACCCACCGAAATTGGACGTGGGTCCGCCGCTGGGTCTGGAAGTGGTCGGCGTGATCGACACCGAGGGCGAGTGCGCCGAGTGGATCTTCCCTGCCGAGCTCGGCGCCGTACGCGCCGCCCGCCACGCGGTACGTGACGCGCTGCACGGCTGGCAGCTCAACCCGGCGACCGTCGACGTGACGGTGCTGCTGGTGAGCGAGCTGGTGACCAATTCCCTGCGCTACGCCTCCGGCCCGATCGGGGTCCGGCTGCTCCGGCTCCCTCCTGACGAGGAGGCCTTCCCCTACGCGCCGGCGCTCCTCGTCGAGGTGTCCGATCCCCTACCGGATCCTCCCCTGGAACGGCCCGCCGGACCGGACGACGAAGGTGGCCGGGGGCTGCAACTGGTCGCCTGCTCCGCCCGCCGCTGGGGGACTCGAATGGGCAGGTCGGGTAAGACGGTGTGGTTCGAGCTGGCCCTGCCTGGTTAGAAGAGGGAAGGGACAACGATCACCTTCGGGCTCGGCTCAAAACGAACGAGACCACCCTGTGATCGTGAACGGCGTGCCGCCGGGGGCCGTAGTGCTGAATACTGCGGGAATGGCCGGTCCGGTGCGGTGAGCTGGAGGGGACGGTCGCGTGAGCGAGATATCTGAGACGGCGAACGGCGTCGTGTGGCAGAGCAGTCCACCTGGCTCGATCTACGACTACATCAGGGTCGCCTCCTTCTCGATCGGCCCCGACGGGCTGGTCGACCAGTGGAGCCTCCGTGCCGCCGACCTGTTCGGCGTCACTGCCGAGGAGGTCAGGGGCAAGGACCCGGTCGAGGCGTTCATGCCCGCCGAACTGCGGCCGCGCGGCCACCGCAAGGTCTCCGAGATCCTCGACGGCAAGGAGTGGACCGGCCTGGTCCCCTTCCGTATGCCGGGGGAGCGCGGGCCGCGCGGGATCGCCGAGGTCTACGTGATGCCGAGCGAGACGGAACGCGGCGAGAAGGCCGCGCTCTGCATCGTCGTCGACGTCCGCGCGCTGAGGCGGATCGAGACGGACCTCGCCGCCTCGCAGGCCATTTTCGGACAATCTCCTTTCGGCTTTCTGCTGTTCGACACCGACCTCACGGTCAGGCGCGCCAACCAGCGCTTCGCGACCGTCTTCGGCGGCTCCGCCGACGACCACCGCGGCCGCACCGTCCACGACTACCTCTCCCGCCCCGAGGCCGAGCGGATGACCGCCGCGCTGCGCCGGGTCCTGGAGACCGGCGAGCCCGTCACCGACCTCGAACTCACCGGCGCGGTGCCCGGCGGCACCGACCGCCGGCACTGGTCGGTCAACCTCTACCGGGTGCACAGCGGATCCGGCCGTCCCGTCGGCGTCGCCGGCCTCGGCACCGACGTCACCCGCCGTCAGATGGCCGCCCGTGAAGCGGCCAGCGCCCGCCGCAACCTGGCCCTCCTCAACGAGGCCGGCGCCCGCATAGGCAACTCCCTGGACCTGGAGACCACCGCCCGCGAGCTTCTCGACGTCGCCGTCCCCGGCTTCTGCGACCTGGCCTCCGTCGACCTCTACCAAGGGCTGCTGAGCGGCGTGGAGGCTCCCCCCGGACGCGCCGACGGAGCCAGCGCCGAACTGCGCCGGGTCGCGTTCGCCAGCGCCGTCTCCGACGCCCCGCTGCTGAACCCCGGCACCGCGCCCGGCTGCTGCGAGCCGACACCGATAGACGTCGGCGCCCTCCACCGCTACCCCTTCAACTCGCCCTGCGCCGACGCCCTGCGCACCGGGCGGCCGAGCGCGATGTCCGGCGCGGAGGGCGGCCTCGTCCAGTCGACGCTCGTCGTGCCGATGGTGGCGCACGACACCGTCGTCGGACTGGCGCAGTTCTCCCGCACCAAGGGCAGCGAACCGTTCGGCGAACGCGACCGGGCGCTCGCCGCCGAGCTCGCCGCCCGCGCGGCGGTCTGCATCGACAACGCCCGCCTCTACCGGCGGGAGCACGAACGGGCCCTCATCCTGCAGCGCAGCCTCCTCCCGCCGGGCGACCCGGAGGCCGCCGGACTGGACATCGCCTGCCGCTACCTGCCCGGCAACACCGCCACGGAGGTCGGGGGCGACTGGTTCGACGTCATCCAGCTGCCCGGCCACCGCACCGCCCTGGTCGTCGGCGACGTCATGGGGCGCGGGCTGCGGGCCGCCGTCGCCATGGGCGAACTGCGCACCGCCGTACGCACCCTGGCCCAGCTCGACCTGGAGCCGGCCGAGGTGCTCTCCCACCTCGACGAGATCGCCCGCGGCCTCGGCACCCCCACCGGGGGCGGCCAGGCCTCGCGGGTCGCCGACACGGCGCGCGGCCCGGAGCTGTCCGAGGTCTACCTCGCGACCTGCGTCTACGCCGTGTACGACTCGGTCACCCGCCGCTGTACGTTCGCCAACGCCGGCCACCTGCCGCCGGTGCTCGTCGAACCGGGCGAGGCCGCGCTGCTGCTCGAGGTACCGCCCGGGATGCCGCTGGGTGTCGGCGGCGAGCCCTTCGAGGAGGTCGAGGTCGAACTTCCCGAGGGCGCGCTGCTCGCCCTCTACACCGACGGGCTCGTCGAGTCCCGCGACCACCCCCTCGACGAGGGTCTCCAGGCGTTCCGCAGCGCGCTGACGGACCCGGTCCGGCCGCTCGAGGACGTCTGCGACCATGTGCTGAACTCCCTGAACACCCGGCACGGCGAGGACGACATCGCCCTGCTGATGGCCCGCATCCAGGGGCTGCCGACCGAGGCCGTCGGCGACTGGCGGCTGCCGCGCGAACCGCGTTCGGTGGGACGGGCGCGGGAGCTGGCCCGGGCGCAGCTGACGGCCTGGGACCTCGAACCGCTGGTCGACACGGTCGAACTGCTCGTCAGTGAACTCGTCACCAACGCGCTGCGCTACGGCGAGGGGGAGATACGGCTGCGGCTGCTGCGCGACCGCACGCTCGTCTGCGAGGTGTGGGACGCCGGTCTGGTGCAGCCGCGGCGGCGGCGGGCCCGCGACACCGACGAGGGCGGCCGCGGGCTCCAACTGGTCGGTCTGCTCAGCGCGGGCTGGGGGTCGCGCCGTACGCCGCGCGGCAAGACGGTCTGGTTCGAGCTGGCCCTGCCGGACGGTGACGCCACCGCGGAGCCGACCGTCGACCAGTTGCTCAGCATGTTCTGACGCCCGGCGCCCCCCGGCGCCGGGGGACCGGGCCGGGGTCGGGGCTCCGCCGCCCGGCCGGCCGTGGGCCCGCCACGGCATCGGCCGGTCCCGCCGCTGCCCGGGGCCTCCGCCGCCCCGGGAGCTGCCGTCTCGCGGCTCGGCCACCAGCCGCCAAGACCCGGCTGCCACAGTGGCGTCGAGGAGGACGCCGCCGAGCGCCGCGTCCTCCCGGCCCGTCGTCAGGATCCGGCTCGGGCGTCCCCCGGCCCGGGGGTGTCCCGGGCTCCGTACCCCGCCACGTCCTGCTCCGCCAGGCCGCGGGCCTGCCGGGCCAGCACGTCCGCCCGCCGCGCCTCGGCCGCCGCGTCCCGCACGTCACCCGACCCGTCCCGCACGTCACCCGCGCCGTCGCGCGTGGCGCCGTCCCCCGCGCCGCCGTCCGCCACCATCTCCCGCGCCCGCGCCAGCCGGCGGTCCGCCTCCGCCAGGCGGGTACGGGCCCGGGCGCCCACCGTTCCCCGGTGCGTGGCGATGTAGTCCGCCGCCGCCCCGACGGCGGAGCCGGCCGTGAGCAGCGCGTGGCCGAGGAGCGCCCGCGCACGCCGCGCCCCCCGTGCGCGCTCCCGCACGCCCGCCAGCGCCTCGTCCAGCGCGGCGTCCGCCTCCCCGATCCGGCGCAGCGCGTCGATCGGGTCGTACCGCCCGGCCGCCATGGCCCGGCGTACGTCGGTGACCACCGACTCGGCACGCGCGGCCCGGCCGCGCAGGTCGGCCGTCGGCACCCCTCCCGCCGCCCCCTCCAGCGACGCGCCGGCGCCGGCGAGGTCCTCCTCCGTGTCGGCGAGGGCGACCGGCAGCCGGCCCGCGGCCTCCGCCAGTTCCCCGGCGTGCCGGTCGACGGCGTCGACGAGCCGCGTCGCCTGGGCGAGAGCGCCTTCGGCGGCCCGCACTTCGACCGCCGCCGTGGCGTTGTCGCCGCCCTCCACCGCCTGCCGCGCCCGTTCCAGGCGGGCCGCCACGAACAGCAGCCGCTCCCCGGCGCGTTCCACGCCGCTCGCGACGGGCGCGGCGGCCGACTCCCCGTACCGCTCGCGCATCGCGACGAGCGCCGCGTCCACCAGGTCCGCCCGCCCGCTCACCTCCCGGAACGCCGACTCCGCCGCTGCCAGGGCCTCGGGCGCCGTCTCCTCCAGGGCGCGCAGCCGGTCGAACGCCTCCGCCTCCGCGTCCAGCCGACGGCCGGCCTCGCCGCAGCGCGCGGTGATCTCCTCCAGCGTCCGGCGGCGCGTCGTCCCGTCCTCGGGGTGCCCCTCGTCGAGCCGCTGCCCGAGCCGGAATGCCTCGGTCAGCTCGCCCCTGGCGCAGAGCACCGCCTCGGCGAACGGCCGGGCCGCCGCCTCCCCGGACCGGGCGACGGCGAACCCGAGTTCCTCCTCACGCGCCCGGACGGCGTCGTCCGTGTCGACGAGCGCCCGCCGCGCGCGGGCGTCCAGCTCCTCCACGGCGGGCCCCGCGGGCGGACCCCACCGGTCCGGTCCGCCGTGCGGCGTGGTGCGCGTGGCGGTGCGCCGCCGGCGTGTGGTGTACGTGTACGCCGCGACCGCGCCGGCCACCACGATCAGTCCCACGGGCAGGATCAGGTCGGTGCCCGAACTCCCCCCGCCGCCCGGCTCGGCGGCCGTCCGGGCGGGGGCGGCCTCGACGGCGCGGGCGGCGCCGCCCGGCGCGCCGGGCAGGACCAGCCAGCACGCCGTCACCAGGGCACCGAGGAGGACAGCGAGACAGGACCGAGAGGCTCCGCGCGTCACGTTCGTGAGGTTATGACGGCGTTTGCCGGTACGCGACCCGGCGCCGATCGTCACTGTCAGTGGTGGGCAGTAGTGTCAAGATCGGTCGGTACGGCTGACGGGGGGCTCGATGTGAAGGTACGTGCGTGGCGAGCCGGGCTCGCGAGTCCCGGGCCCGCATGGCCCGGGTGGCTCAGGCGGCCCGGGTGGCCCAGGTGGCTCAGGCGGGTCGCGGTGGTGGCCGTCCTGCTGGTCGTGCTGCCCCCGCTCGCCGCCTGGGCGGCGTTGCGGGCGAACTACGCGGGGGAACCGCTGGAGGGGACCACCACACGCGGCAAGGACGCCGTCTGGCTCGGTCACGCCTGGGTGGACGGGCGGAAGAAGGACGCCGACCTCGCCGCGTTCGCCGCGCGGATCAGGGGGACGGGCATCCGGGACCTGTACGTCCACGCCGGCCCGCTGGAGCACGACGGGGCGCTGCCCGCCGCCCGGTACCCCCGGGCGCGGTGGCTGATCGACTCCGTGCACCGCACCATGCCCGGTATACGGGTGCAGGCCTGGCTCGGGGACGTGCTGGCCACGGAGGGGCCGGACGGGCTGCGGCTGGAGCGGGCGGGGTCCAGGGCGGCCGTCGTGCGCTCGACGCGGCAGATCCTGGACGCGGGCTTCGACGGCGTCCACTTCGACCTGGAGCCCCTGCTCTCCGGCGACCGGAACTACCTCTCGCTCCTCGACGACCTGCGTGAGGTGACCCGGGCCCGCGACGCGCCGCTGTCGGTCGCCGCCCACCAGATCGACCCGCTGCCGGCGGCCCACGCGGTGAACGGCGCGCTGAGCGGCAGCGAGAAGTGGTGGTCGCAGGAGTTCTTCGGCGAGGTGGCCCGCAGGGTCGACCAGATAGCCGTGATGTCCTACGACACCTGGATGCCGCTGGAGGGCATGTACGGCGGCTATGTCGCCCGGCAGACCTCGCTGGCGCTGGAGGTCACGCCCGAGGACACCGACCTGCTGATGGGCCTGCCGTTCTTCCACGAGGACGACCTGGGCCACCACGAGTCGGCGGAGACGGTCGCGGCCGCGGTCCGCGGCACCCGGCTGGGCCTGGGGCGCACGGACCGCGACCGCGAGCGGTTCGGGGTCGCGCTGTATGTCGACTTCGCGGCGACGGAGGAGGACTGGGCGGCGTACCGGGCCGGCTGGCACCCGCGGGTCAGGACCTCCGGCGCCTGATCTTGTCGCCGAGCCAGACCAGGGGATCGTACTTGCGGTCCACCGCCCGCTCCTTCAGCGGGATGAGGGCGTTGTCGGTGATCTTGATCTGCTCGGGGCAGACCTCGGTGCAGCACTTGGTGATGTTGCAGTAGCCGAGCCCGTGGTCCTCCTGCGCGGTGCGCTTGCGGTCGATGCCCGCCTCCGCCGCCGCGTCCAGGGGGTGCATGTCCAGTTCGGCGATGCGCATGAGGAAGCGCGGCCCCGCGAAGGCGGGCTTGTTCTCCTCATGGTCCCGGACGACATGACAGGTGTCCTGGCACAGGAAGCACTCGATGCACTTGCGGAACTCCTGGGGGCGCTCCACGTCGATCTGCTGCATCCGGTAGTCGCCCGCGGCCACACCCGGCGGCGGCACGAAGGAGGGCACCTCGCGGGCCTTCTCGTAGTTGAAGGACACGTCCGTCACCAGGTCGCGTACGACGGGGAAGGCCCGCAGCGGGGTCACCGTGACGACCTCCTCCCGCGAGAACACCGACATGCGCGTCATGCACATAAGCCGCGGCCGGCCGTTGATCTCGGCACTGCACGAACCGCACTTGCCCGCCTTGCAGTTCCACCGCACCGCCAGGTCGGGGGCCTGGGTGGCCTGGAGGCGGTGAATGATGTCCAGGACCACCTCGCCCTCGTTGACCTCGACGGTGAAGTCCTTCAGCCCGCCGCCGTCCGTGTCGCCCCGCCACACCCGGAAGTTCGCGTCATAACCGGTCACTCGTGGAGCTCCTCTTCGGCGAGGTACTTGACCAGCTCCTCCTTGTCGAACAGGGCGAGCAGGTCGGGACGGATGGGTTCGGTCGTCGTGCGTTCGAGGGCGATCTGCCCCTCGGCGGACTCGGGGTCGGCGATGCGGCACAGCAGGTTCACCCGCCGCCAGGCGCGTTCCATGTCCGGGCAGTCCTCCCGGGTGTGCCCGCCGCGGCTCTCGGTGCGCTCCAGGGCCGCGCGCGCCACGCACTCACTGACCAGCAGCATGTTCCGCAGGTCCAGCGCGAGGTGCCAGCCGGGGTTGAACTGGCGGTGGCCCTCGACGCCCGCTCCCCGGGCGCGCAGCCGCAGCTCGGCCAGGGTCCGCAGCGCCTGCCGCATCTCCTCCTCGCGGCGGATGATGCCGACCAGGTCGTTCATCGTCTGCTGGAGCTCCTGGTGCAGGGCGTACGGGTTCTCCGGCCGCTCACCCGCTCCGGCGGTCTCGCCGCTGAACGGGCGCAGCGCCTCGGCGGCCGCCGCGTGGACCTGGACGTCGGCCACCGGCGGCCGGACGGCCAGGCCGCTCGCGTACCGGGCCGCGTACAGCCCGGCGCGGCGGCCGAAGACCAGCAGGTCGGACAGCGAGTTCCCACCGAGCCGGTTGGAGCCGTGCATGCCGCCCGCGACCTCGCCGGCCGCGAACAGCCCCGGCACCCCGATCGCCTCGGCCGTGTCCGACTCGACCGCCACGCCGCCCATCACGTAGTGACAGGTCGGGCCGACCTCCATCGCCTCGGCCGTGATGTCGACGTCCGCCAGCTCCTTGAACTGGTGGTACATCGACGGCAGCCGGCGCCGGATCGCCTCGGCCGGCATCCGGGTCGACACGTCGAGGAAGACGCCGCCGTGCGGGGAGCCGCGCCCCGCCTTCACCTCGGAGTTGATCGCCCGGGCGACCTCGTCACGCGGCAGCAGCTCGGGCGGCCGCCGGTTGTTGTCCGGGTCCTCGTACCAGCGGTCGCCCTCCTCCTCCGACTCGGCGTACTTGTCCTTGAACACGTCGGGGACGTAGTCGAACATGAACCGCTCGCCCTCGGAGTTGCGCAGCACCCCTCCGTCGCCGCGCACCGACTCCGTGACCAGGATGCCCTTCACCGACGGCGGCCAGACCATGCCGGTCGGGTGGAACTGCACGAACTCCATGTTCACCAGCCGCGCGCCCGCCAGCAGGGCCAGGGCGTGCCCGTCACCGGTGTACTCCCAGGAGTTGGACGTCACCTTGAAGGACTTGCCGATCCCGCCGGTCGCCAGGACGACCGCCGGGGCCTCCAGCACGAAGAAGCGGCCGGACTCGCGTTCGTAGCAGAAGGTCCCGCCGACCCGGCCGTCGTCGTCCTTCAGCACCCGGGTGACCGTGCACTCCTGGAAGACCTTCAGCCGGGCCTCGTAGTCGCCGAAGGCGCGGAAGTCCTCCTGCTGGAGGGAGACGATCTTCTGCTGGAGCGTACGGATCAGCTCCAGGCCGGTGCGGTCGCCGACGTGGGCGAGCCGCGGGTACTCATGGCCGCCGAAGTTGCGCTGTGAGATGCGGCCGTCCTTCGTCCGGTCGAAGAGGGCGCCCCAGGTCTCCAGCTCCCACACCCGGTCCGGCGCCTCGCGCGCGTGCAGCTCGGCCATCCGCCACTGGTTGAGGAACTTCCCGCCGCGCATGGTGTCGCGGAAGTGGACCTGCCAGTTGTCCCCGGCGTTGGCGTTGCCCATGGAGGCGGCGATGCCGCCCTCGGCCATCACCGTGTGGGCCTTGCCGAACAGCGACTTGCAGATCACGGCCGTACGGGCGCCCCGCTCGCGCGCCTCGACGGCCGCCCGCAGCCCCGCCCCGCCGGCGCCGACCACGACGACGTCCCACTGCTGCCGTTCCGCTTGGGTCATCGATGAGCACCTTTTCTAGAAGAAGCGTGGGTCGTCGAAGGCACCGACGGCGAGCAGGTACACGTAGAAGTCGGCGAGCGCGACGCTGAGCAGCGACGCCCAGGCGAGCTGCATGTGCCGCGCGTTCAGCGTGCCGACCCAGCCCCACAGCCGGTAGCGGACGGGGTGCTTGGAGAAGTGCTTCAGCCGGCCGCCCACGATGTGCCGGCAGGAGTGGCAGGACAGGGTGTACGCCCAGATCAGCACGATGTTGACGAGGAAGACCAGCGTCCCGAGCCCCATGTGGCCCCAGGCGTACGACGCGTCGCGGAAGGTCAGCACGGTGTCGTAGGTGAGGATGCCCGCGACCGGCAGGGCGGCGTAGAAGAAGTACCGGTGGATGTTCTGCAGGATGAGCGGGAAGCGGGTCTCGCCGGTGTACTTCCCGTGGGGCTCGGCCACCGCGCAGGCCGGGGGCGACGCCCAGAAGCCCCGGTAGTAGGCCTTGCGGTAGTAGTAGCAGGTCAGCCGGAAGCCCAGCGGGAAGACCAGGATCAGCAGGGCGGGGGACAGGCCCCACCAGCTGCCGAACACCTCCCAGTTGGGGCCGCCCCTCATGGGCGCGCAGTTCTCCGCGAGGCAGGGCGAGTAGAACGGCGAGACGTAGGGCGCCGCGTAGTAGTCGCCGTTCGCGAAGGCCCGCCAGGTCGAGTAGACGACGAACGCCAGCAGTCCGGCGGCGGTGGCGGCGGGCGCGAGCCACCAGCGGTCGGTGCGCAGGTGGCTCGCGGCGATGGTGGCGCGGGCGGGGCCGTGGACGCCACCGCGGCCCCCGCGGGCGGCGGTGGCGGCATCGTTGCCGGGTGGAGGTTGTTCGGTGCCTGTGGCCAACGGGGGTCTCCTAGGGCGCGTGCCGGTGGTGGCGGGTGCGCCGGCCGGTGGGAGTGGTTGCCGCCGACCGGGAGGCGCGGAGCGCGGGCGGCCGGTGCGGCGGGCCCGGCGTGTCGCGGTCGCGCGGACGCCGGTACGGAGCGGGGGCCCGGGAACCGGCCGCGGCGCGGGGTGCGGGGTGCGGGCGGGTGCGGGGCGGGCGCACGGGCCGGTGGACGCGGGAGGCGCCCGCGGGCGGCACCTCCGGGAAGGCCCCGCCCGGCGCCTGTGGGGTCCCGGCCGCGCGGCGGACCGGGACCGGTGGGCCCGGCCCCTGAGCGTCCGCCCGGCCCTCCGCCCGCATCCGCCAGGGCCCGCCCGGCGGGGCCGCCGGACGCCGCCTGGGGCACGGCCCGCAGGCCCGTGCCGGTCAGGGTGCGCGGCGGTCCCGCGCGCCCAGGCCCTCGTCGTCCAGATCGGTCCACAGGGCGCTGTCGTACGGGGTGTCCGAGATGGTGACCAGCCCGTCGGGCCGGCCGGCCGCCATGGGGACGGGTTTCCCCTCGCGCTGCCGGACGAGGTTGCGTTCCAGCTGGATGACCGAGCGGGCCAGCTCTTCGAGGCGGCGTTTGACCTCGGTCAGATCGTCTTCGAGTGACATGAATTGCCCTCACTTCCGCGATAGCGGGTGGCAAACACGCGCCTGAGAGTGTCGCGCGTCACATCCCTCATTGTGAAGTCATGTGCACGGATTGCACTCATCCGGACCTTGGGCCGCACGGGTGGTGTTCGTTCGCCGTGCCGCCGTGTCGCCGCCGCGGGGCCCCGTGGGTCGTTTTCAGTGTATGAGCAATAGGTGTGATCATCTCTAAATTCCACAAAACAGGACGAAGAGGTACAAGCCATGTCCCACGTCGGCACCCCTCGGGGGAGGACATGCTCCCGGGGTCTCCGCACCCGCAGACTCCGGTCCGCCGTCCTCCTCACCACCGGCGTACTCGCCGTCTCCGTGCTGAGCGGCTGCAGCTCTCCCGAGGAGAAGATCGACGCCAAGGCCGTCCCGCAGGACGTCGCCCCCGCCGCCCGCGCCGAGGTCGCCGACGGCGGGACGCTGCGCTGGGCCGTCGACACGATGCCCACCACCCTCAACACCTTCCAGGCGGACGCCGACGCCACCACCGCCCGCATCGCCCAGGCCGTCCTGCCCACCCTCTTCACCCTCGACGACCGCGGGCGCCCCCAGCGCAACGCCGACTACCTGGAATCCGCCGAGATCGTCGAGCGCGAGCCCAAGCAGGTCGTCCTCTACAAGCTCAACCAGCAGGCGGTGTGGAGCGACGGCCGCGAGATCGGCGCCCCCGACTTCGTCGCCCAGTGGCGCGCCCTCAGCGGCAAGAACTCCGCCTACTGGACCGCCCGCAACGCCGGGTACGAGCGCATCGAGAAGATCGAGCGCGGCGCCGGGGACCTGGAGGTCCGGGTCACCTTCAACAAGCCGTACACCGACTGGCGCGCCCTGTTCTCGCCGCTCTACCCCAAGGGCGTCATGGGGACCCCGGCCGCCTTCAACGACGGTGCCCGTACGCGGCTGGCGTCGTCGGCCGGGCCCTTCCGGCTCAAGGGCCTCGACGCCCGCACCGGCACGGCGACGCTCGAGCGAAACCCCCGCTGGTGGGGGCAGCCGGCCAAGCTCGACACGATCGAGCTCCGCGCCGTCCCGCGCGCCGCCCGCGCCGCCGCGCTCGCCGCCAACACCCTCGACCTCGCCGAGGTCGACCCCACCACGGCGAGCCGCATCACCCGGGCGGCGAAGGGCGCCGGCGACGCCGCCCACGGCAAGCCCGCGCCGCCCGCGCCCGGCGCCGGTGCCGTGAAGGCCCGGCCCTCCGAGGCGGCGGCCCCGCGCAACCCGCAGGTGCTCGCGGCGTACGCGGCCGAGCAGAAGGCGCTGCGCGGCTACGTCGTCCGCAAGTCCCTGGAGCCCGCGTACACCCAGCTGGCCCTGAACGGCGAGAGCGGCCCGCTCTCCGACGAGCGGGTCCGCCGGGCGGTGGCCCGCGCCCTGGACCGCCGGGCACTGGCGGAGGCGGTCCTGAAGCCGCTCGGACTGCCCGCCCACCCGGTCGGCAGCCACCTCGCGCTCGCCGGGCAGCAGGCGTACGCCGACAGCAGCGGCGCCCTCGGCGGCCAGGACACCGAGGAGGCCCGGGAACTGCTGGCCGACGCGGGCTGGACGCGGGGCGGGGCCCGCAAGCCTGCCGCCCCGAAGGACGGCACCAAGGCGGGCTCCGAGGCCTCGCCGGCCGCGCACCGGCCCGTCACGGGTGGCAAGAACGGCGGAGAGGGCGACGTCCCGTCCGACGAGGGCCTGTACATCGTCGGCGACGACAAGCCCGGGCTCAGCGGCGACAAGCCCGCCATCGGCGGCAACGACGGTCCGGAGGGCACGCACGTCCTGGCCCCCGCCCCAGGCGCGGCCGTCCAGGGCGTCGCCCTGCACCGCCAGGCCGAGCGCCAGGCGCGGGCCGACGGCACCGCCCCGGCCGAGGCGCGGGCGGAGTCCCGGCCGGCGGTCCTCGGGGACACCGACAAGGGCGCGGCCGGCGCGCCCAAGGCCCAGGGCGGCGGCGCTCCCGGCGCCTACGCCCCGCGGGGCACCGCGGCTCCCGCTCCGGCGGCCGGCGCGGCGGCGGGCCCGCTCGGCAAGGACGGCGAGTCGCTCACGCTCCGCTTCGTCCTGCCGGCCGGCGCCGACTCCGAGTCGCTGCGCACCGTGGGCGACCGGATCTCCGCGATGCTGGGCCGGGTCGGCATCGGCACCGAGATCGTCAAGGTCCCCGACGACAGCTACTTCAAGGACCACATCGCCTCCGGCGACTACGACCTGGCCCTGTACTCCTGGCCCGGCACCGCGTACCCGGCCACCGACGGACGGCCCATCTTCGCCAAGCCCCAGCCCGCCGCCGACGGCTCGCTGCTGGTGGAGCAGAACTACACCCGGGTGGGTACGGACCACATCGACCAGCTCTTCGACCAGGCGGCCGCCGAACTGGACGAGAACGCCGCCCGCGACCTGGTGAAGCAGGCCGACGCCCGGATCTGGGCCGCCGCCGGCTCCATCCCTCTCTACCAGCGTCCGCAGCTCGTGGCGGCCAGGCCGACGGTGCTCAACGCCGGGGCGTTCGGGTTCGCCACCCCGCGCTACGAGAACATCGGCTTCGGACGGAAGTAGGACGGAAGTAGGGCAGCGGAGGGCCCACGAGCACGACCAACCTCAGAATCCCCTCAAGTCCCTTGCCCGCCGGTGTCACCGGCGGGCAAGCTCCGTTGCGGACCATGACCCGGGCCACACTCACGCATCACCCCGAGCGCACCGCAGCACCGGCGTACGGGCCCGTACCCGCCCCCGTACGCGCCTCCGCACCACCCCGCCACACACCTGTTCGATCTTCTCCGGATGGGCCGGGACGCCTTGTGCGCCTCGGCCCCGTACCATGGACACAGCCGTGGCGCGTCCGCCCGGCGGGCGTACGAGGAACAAAGAGACGCCGCACCCACGATCCGAGAGAAGCGCCAGCCACTCATGCCCACGCGCCACGACATCCGTAACGTAGCCATCGTCGCCCACGTAGACCACGGCAAGACGACCATCGTCGACGCCATGCTCAAGCAGGCCGGCGCCTTCGCCGCCCACCAGCTCGACTCGGTCGACGACCGCATGATGGACTCGAACGACCTGGAGCGTGAGAAGGGCATCACGATCCTCGCCAAGAACACGGCGGTGAAGTACCACCCCAAGGACGGCGGGGCCCCGATCACCATCAACATCATCGACACTCCCGGCCACGCCGACTTCGGCGGTGAGGTCGAGCGCGGCCTGTCGATGGTGGACGGCGTGGTGCTGTTGGTGGACGCCTCCGAGGGTCCGCTGCCGCAGACCCGCTTCGTGCTCCGCAAGGCGCTGCAGCGCCGGATGCCGGTGATCCTCTGCATCAACAAGACGGACCGCCCGGACTCCCGGATCGACGAGGTCGTCAACGAGACCTACGACCTCTTCCTGGACCTGGACGCGGACGAGGAGCAGATCGAGTTCCCGATCGTCTACGCCTGCGGCCGCGACGGCATCGCGTCGCTGACCAAGCCGGAGGACGGCACGGTCCCGGCCGACTCCTCCAGCCTGGAGCCGTTCTTCTCCACCATCCTGGAGCACATCCCGGCCCCGGTGTACGACGAGGAGGCCCCGCTCCAGGCCCACGTCACCAACCTGGACGCCGACAACTTCCTCGGCCGTATCGCGCTGGTCCGCGTCGAGCAGGGCGAGCTGCGCAAGGGCCAGACGGTCGCGTGGATCAAGCGGGACGGCACCGTCGCCAACGTACGCATCAGCGAGCTGATGATGACGGAGGCGCTCACCCGCAAGCCGGCCGAGGTGGCGGGCCCCGGTGACATCTGCGCCGTCGCCGGTATCCCGGACATCATGATCGGCGAGACGCTGGCCGATCCGGAGAACCCGATCGCGCTGCCGCTGATCACGGTCGACGAGCCGGCGATCTCGATGGTCATCGGCACGAACACCTCGCCGCTGGTCGGCCGTGGCGCCACCGGCAAGGGCGCGGACAACAAGGCGGCCGTCAAGGACCGCAAGGTCACCGCCCGCCAGGTGAAGGACCGCCTGGACCGCGAGCTGGTCGGCAACGTCTCGCTGCGTGTCCTGGACACCGAGCGCCCCGACGCCTGGGAGGTGCAGGGCCGCGGTGAGCTGGCGCTGGCCATCCTGGTCGAGCAGATGCGCCGCGAGGGCTTCGAGCTGACCATCGGCAAGCCGCAGGTGGTCACCAAGGAGATCGACGGCAAGGTCCACGAGCCGGTCGAGCGCATGACCATCGACGTGCCCGAGGAGCACATGGGCGCCGTCACGCAGCTCATGGGCGTCCGCAAGGGCCGCATGGACAACATGTCCAACCACGGCTCCGGCTGGGTGCGCATGGAGTTCGTCGTGCCGTCGCGCGGCCTCATCGGCTTCCGTACCGAGTTCCTGACGCAGACGCGCGGCACGGGCATCGCCCACTCCATCCACGAGGGCCACGAGCCGTGGTTCGGCACGCTGACGACCCGCAACAACGGTTCGCTCGTCGCCGACCGCTCCGGCGCGGTCACCGCCTTCGCGATGACCAACCTCCAGGAGCGCGGCGTCCTCTTCGTGGAGCCGGGCACCGAGGTGTACGAGGGCATGATCGTCGGCGAGAACTCCCGCTCCGACGACATGGACGTCAACATCACCAAGGAGAAGAAGCTCACGAACATGCGGTCGTCCTCGGCCGACTCGTTCGAGGCGATCGTCCCGCCGCGCAAGCTCTCGCTGGAGCAGTCGCTGGAGTTCTGCCGCGACGACGAGTGCGTCGAGGTCACCCCGGAGGCCGTTCGCATCCGCAAGGTGAAGCTGGACCAGCGCGAGCGCGCCCGTGCCGCCTCGCGGGCCAAGAACGGCTGATCCGGGCTCCCGCCGGGCCCCGGAGGTCCGGCAGCGCCCCTGAGCGGCCCATGAGCCGTCAACTCCCCGTTCCGGAAGGGCTGATCCCCTTCCGGGGCGGGGAGTTTTCGCTGTCACCGCGCCGGGCGGGCAGGGGCACCACCGGCCCATACCAGAGCGGGCGGACGCCCCCGTACCGGCCGCACCCCGGTGGCGCCGGCCGACGGCGCGTCAACGTGTTTTCCCCGACGAAGCGTCCGCATATCGACCGTCGCTCTCCGGAACATGTGTTAACGGTCCGTTTCGCGGGTGTCTGTCTGTGCTCGCTTTGTCCGGATTTCGGTCTTCGGGCCCTTGGTGATGTTGCCAAAACGAGACCCTTTAAGTGTGGTTTACCGCCCGGACGTACTTAATAGTTGGCTCCATTGAGCTCGGGTCAATGGGTCACGCGCTGTGGGGAGCGCCGACTCACGAGCACACTCGGGGCACTTGGGTCATCGCCGTCAGGGGTGTCGGCGTACCACCTCGAAGTGCCCCTCTTGTAGTGACAAGTGGACTCATGAGGAGGAACCCATGCGCGGTGCCAAGAGCGCCAAGTGGGTCGCGGGCGCGATAGTCGTCGCCCTGGCAGCCACGGCCTGTGGCGGTGGCGGTAGCGACACCAAGGCCAACGGTGCCAAGCAGGTCGTGATGGAGCTCGGAGAGCCCCAGAACGGTCTGATCCCGTCGAACACGTACGAGTCCGAGGGCTCGGAGGTCATGAACGCCCTGTTCACCGGCCTCGTGCGGTACGACGAGAAGAACGAGACCCAGCTCGACATGGCCGCGTCGATCGAGACCAAGGACAGCAAGGTCTGGACGATCAAGCTGAAGGACGGCTACACCTTCCACAACGGTGAGGCCGTCACCGCGCAGTCCTTCGCGGACGCCTGGAACTACGGCGCCAACCAGGACAACACCCAGGAGACGAACCCCCTCTACAACAAGATCGAGGGCTACGCCGACCTGAACCCGGGCGAGGGCAAGAAGCCCGCGACCGACAAGATGAAGGGCCTGAAGGTCGTCGACGAGAAGACCCTCGAGGTCACGCTCACGGCTCCGTTCAGCGCCTTCAAGACCATGCTGGGCTTCAACGCGTTCTACCCGCTGCCGAAGGCCTTCTTCAAGGACCCGAAGGGCTTCGAGACCGCGCCCATCGGCAACGGCATGTTCAAGATGGACGGCAAGTTCGTCCGCAACCAGCAGATCAAGACCGTCAAGTACGACAAGCACCCCGACGCGGGTCAGATCAAGATCCCCGGCGTGACGTTCAAGATCTACAACAACCAGGACACGGCCTACCGTGACCTGCTCGGCGGCCGCGTCGACATCATGGACACCGTTCCGCTGTCCGCGATGACCACCGCCGCCAAGGACCTCGGCGACCGCTACATCCAGGGCACCGACTCCGGCGTCGGCTACATCGGCTTCCCGATCAAGTACAACAAGGTCTACGCGAAGCCGGAGATCCGCAAGGCCATCTCCCAGGCGATCGACCGCAAGTCGATCACCGAGAAGATCTTCGTCAACACCCGTACGCCGGCGGACGACTTCATCAACCCGCTCGTCCCGGGCTACCGCAGCGGCGCCTGTGGCGCGCCCTGCACCTTCGACCCGGCCGCGGCCAAGAAGGCGTTCGACGCCGCGGGCGGTCTGCCGGGCAACAAGATGGAGCTCGGCTACAACGCCGACGGCGGCCACAAGGACTGGATCGAGGCCGTCGCCGCGCAGCTCGAGAAGAACCTCGGCGTCGACGTCACCGTCAAGCCGTTCGAGCAGTTCCAGACCATCCTGAACGACCTCGGTGACAAGAAGTACAGCGGCGCGTTCCGCCTGGCGTGGTCCATGGACTACCCGCACCCGGAGAACTACCTGCGCCCCGTCTTCTCCCAGGACGCCATCGAGCACGGCTCGAACTACTCGGGCTACGTCAACCCGCAGGTCGAGAAGCTCCTCGACCAGGGTGACACGGCGACCACCGAGGATGCCGCGATCAAGGCCTACCAGCAGGCCGACGACCTCATCCTGAAGGACATGCCGTACATCCCGGTGTACTTCTACAAGCTGAACGCCGGCCTCAGCAAGAACCTCAAGCCGGGCGTGCGGATCGACAACATGACCCAGATCGACTGGACCACGGTCAACCCCGCCTGACGGTGCGAAGGATCTCCCCAGGGAGATCCTGACAGCAGTGGGGGTGACGGGGTTCTGCCCCGTCACCCCCCTTCTGCCGTCTCGTTGTCGATTACCCCTCACCCGGGCCGGGGCCCACTGGTGTGCCCGCTCCCGGTATCCGTACAACTGGAGACCTGATGGGTCGTTATGTGATCAGGCGTCTTCTGCAGGCGATACCCGTACTGCTCGGCGCGACAATTCTTATCTACTGCCTCGTCTTCCTGCTGCCCGGCGACCCCATCCAGGCGCTGGCCGGGGAGAAGAAGGCAGACCCCAACATCACCGCCATCCTGCGGGAGCAGTACCACCTCAATGACCCGCTCTACCAGCGGTACTGGTACTACATCTCGGGCGTGCTGACGGGCGATTTCGGCACCGACTTCACCGGCCGGCCGGTGGCCGAGATCATGAGCGAGACCTTCCCGGTCACCCTCAACCTGGCCACCATCGCGTTCGCCGTCGAGGCGGTCGTCGGTATCGTCGCGGGTGTCTTCTCCGCGCTCGGCCGAGGCAAGTTCCTCGACAACGTGGTGCTGCTGTCGACCCTTCTCCTGGTCTCCGTCCCGGTCTTCGTCATGGGCAACGTGCTCCAGCTGGTGCTCGGCGTCAAATGGGCTGTGGCGCCCATCAGTTACGACTCCGAGGACATGACCACCCTCATCCTCCCCGCGGTGGTGCTCGCCTCCGCGTCGCTCGCGTACATCACGCGGCTGACGCGCACGAGCATGATGGAGACCATGCGCGCCGACTACGTGCGCACCGCCACCGCCAAGGGCCTGAGCCGGACGCGGGTCATCGTGCGGCACGCCCTGCGCAACGCCATGATCCCGATCGTCACGTTCCTCGGTGTCGACCTCGGCGCCCTGATGGGCGGAGCGATCATCACCGAGCGCATCTTCAACATCCCCGGCATCGGCGGCACGCTCTACCAGGCCGTGTACCTGCGCCAGGGCACGACCGTCGTCAGCATCGTCACCGTGCTCGTCCTCGTCTACATCGCCGCCAACCTGATCGTGGACCTGCTCTACGCCGTGCTCGACCCGAGGATCCGCTATGCCTGAGAACACCTCCACCACCGTCGAGGAGAGCGCGGTCCCGGTCGCCACCGCGGCCGGCAGCGCCGTCAAGGGCACGAAGAAGGACAAGCCCGAGCGGGTCGCCAGCATGTGGAGCGACGCCCGGCGCGACCTGATGCGCAACTGGGTGTTCCTGGTCTCCGCCGTGCTGATCCTGGCCCTGCTGGTCATCGCCGCCTTCCCGGGGCTGTTCACCAGCGGCGACCCGTATGCCAAGGGTTTCTGCGACCTCGCGAACTCGGTCGTCCCGCCCAGCGGCTCGCACTGGTTCGGCTTCGACGTCCAGGGCTGCGACATCTACACGCGGACGATCTACGGCACCCGCAACTCGATCATCGTCGGCGTGCTGACCTCCGTCCTGACCACTCTGGTCGGCTGCGTCCTCGGCATGGTCGCCGGTCTGCGCGGCGGCTGGCTGGACGTCCTCGTCTCGCGCTTCACCGAGATCTGGTTCGCCATCCCGACCATGCTCGGCGGTCTGCTCGTGCTGGCCATGCTCGGCACCGGCAACGTCGTCACGGTCTCGCTGATCATGGCGGTGCTCGGCTGGCCGCAGCTGTTCCGCATCATGCGCGGCTCGGTGATCACCAACAAGCAGAACGACTACGTGATGGCCGCCCGCGCGCTCGGCGCCGGTGGCTGGCGCATCGCGATGCGGCACATCCTGCCGAACGCGCTCGCCCCGGTGATCGTGGTCAGCACCATCAACCTCGGCGTCTACATCTCGGCCGAGGCGGCGTTCTCGTACCTCGGCATCGGTGTCCAGTCCCCGAACATTTCCTGGGGCCTCATGATCAGTGATGGCCAGGACCGCTTCCTGAGCGCCCCGCACATGGTGCTCTTCCCGTCGCTGTTCCTGAGCATCACGGTCCTGGCGTTCATCATGCTCGGCGAAGCGGTCCGCGACGCCCTCGACCCCAAGCTGCGCTAGGAGGGCGTACGTTGACCACCATCGACAAGAAGACGAGCGCCACGAGCGCTCCGCTCCTCGAAGTGCGCGACCTGCACGTCGAGTTCCACACCCGGGACGGCGTCGCCAAGGCGATCAACGGCGTGAGCTACAGCGTCGAAGCCGGCGAGACCCTCGCCGTCCTCGGCGAGTCGGGCTCCGGCAAGTCGGTCACCGCCCAGGCCGTCATGGGCATCCTCGACATGCCGCCCGGCCGCATCCCCAAGGGCGAGATCCTGTTCCACGGCGAGGACATGCTCAAGATGTCCGCCGAGGAGCGCCGCAAGATCCGCGGCCGCCGTATCGCGATGATCTTCCAGGACGCGCTGTCCTCGCTGAACCCGGTGCTGTCCGTCGGCTACCAGCTCGGCGAGATGTACCGGGTCCACCTGGGCCTGTCCCGCAAGGAGTCCAAGGCCCGGGCGATCGAGCTGATGGACCGGGTGAAGATCCCGGCCGCCGCGGCGCGGGTGAACGACTACCCGCACCAGTTCTCCGGCGGTATGCGCCAGCGCATCATGATCGCCATGGCGATGGCGCTGGAGCCGGACCTGATCATCGCGGACGAGCCGACCACCGCGCTCGACGTGACCGTCCAGGCCCAGGTCATGGACCTGCTCGCGGAGCTCCAGCGCGAGGAGAACATGGGCCTGATCCTCATCACCCACGACCTGGGGGTCGTCGCCGACGTCGCCGACAAGATCGCGGTGATGTACGCGGGCCGGATCGTCGAGCAGTCGCCCATCCACGACCTGTACAAGCGCCCCGCGCACCCGTACACCCGTGGCCTGCTCGACTCCATCCCGCGCCTGGACCAGAAGGGCCAGGAGCTGTACGCGATCAAGGGCCTGCCGCCCAACCTGATGAAGATCCCCACGGGCTGCGCCTTCAACCCGCGCTGCCCCAAGGCGCAGGACATCTGCCGTACGGAGCTCCCGCCCCTGGTGCCGGTGACGGAGCAGGACGGCGCAGAGCTGCCCGGCCGCGGCAGCGCGTGCCACTTCTGGAAGGAGACGATCCATGGCTGAGCTCAGGAAAGAGGACGAGGCCGTGGACGCGACCCCGAACGTCACCGAGGTGGAGACGGTCGACGCGGCCACCGAGACCGCCGCGGTCGCGGCGATCGAGGCCCCGGTGGAGCGCGGTGAGCCGATCCTCCAGGTGCGGGGTCTGGTCAAGCACTTCCCGCTGACCCAGGGCATCCTGTTCAAGAAGCACGTGGGTGCGGTCAAGGCCGTGGACGGGGTCTCCTTCGACCTCTACCAGGGCGAGACGCTCGGCATCGTGGGCGAGTCCGGCTGTGGCAAGTCCACGGTCGCCAAGCTGCTGATGATGCTGGAGACGGCGACCGCGGGCGAGATCTTCTTCAAGGGCCAGGACATCACCAAGCTGTCCGGCCGGGCGCTGAAGGCGGTCCGCCGCAACATCCAGATGGTGTTCCAGGACCCGTACACCTCGCTCAACCCCCGGATGACGGTGGGCGACATCATCGGCGAGCCCTTCGAGATCCACCCGGAGGTGGCTCCCAAGGGCGACCGGCGCCGGAAGGTGCAGGAGCTGCTGGACGTGGTCGGGCTGAACCCCGAGTACATCAACCGCTACCCGCACCAGTTCTCCGGCGGCCAGCGCCAGCGCATCGGCATCGCCCGCGGCCTGGCGCTCAACCCGGAGATCATCATCTGCGACGAGCCGGTCTCGGCGCTGGACGTCTCGGTGCAGGCGCAGGTCGTCAACCTGATGGAGAAGCTCCAGGACGAGTTCAACCTCTCCTACCTCTTCATCGCGCACGACCTGTCGATCGTCCGGCACATCTCCGACCGCGTCGGTGTGATGTACCTGGGCAAGATGGCGGAGATCGGCACCGACACGCAGATCTACGACCACCCGACGCACCCCTACACCCAGGCGCTGCTGTCGGCCGTCCCGGTGCCCGACCCCGAGGCCCGCGAGGGCCGGGAGCGGATCATCCTCACCGGTGACGTCCCCTCGCCGGCGAACCCGCCGTCCGGCTGTCGCTTCCGCACCCGGTGCTGGAAGGCGCAGGACAAGTGCGCCACCGACGTGCCGCTGCTGGCGATCCCGGAGCGCTTCCGGGGCTCCGACACCCCGGCGGCGCACGAGTCGGCGTGCCACTTCGCCGAGGAGAAGGACGTCGTCCACGCCGCGTAGCGCGTGACGGTACGCAGGAGGAAGTGCCCCGGCCGGTCGACGGCCGGGGCACTTCCGCGTCCCGGGGCGCCCGCCCGTCCGGTCCGCTCGCAGCCGGTGGCCGGTGCGCGGGGGTCAGCCGCCCGAGGCTCGCGCATGTGGGTGGTGCGGCGCACGGACGGGTGGGTACAGCGTGCACCGGTGCACCTTATGCGGTGGTATGTGGGCCTGGGCCGTACCGACCCGACCGCACCGAGGACCACGGGAGGCACCCATGCGCCGAGCCACCAGGCACGCCAGGTGGGCCGCGTGCGCGACGGCCGTCGCCCTCGCGGCGACCGCCTGCGGCGGCGGTGACAGCGGGGCCGGTGGTGCCGACGGGGTCCTCAGCTCCTCATGGGGTGACCCCCAGAACCCGATCGAGCCGGCCAACACCAACGAGGTCCAGGGCGGCAAGGTCCTCGACATGCTCTTCCGCGGTCTGAAGAGGTACGACCCGAAGACCGGCGAGGCCCGCGACATGCTCGCCGAGAAGATCGAGACGACCGACTCGCGGAACTTCACCGTCACCCTCAAGCCCGGCTGGAAGTTCAGCAACGGCGAACCGGTCACCGCCACCTCCTTCACCGACGCCTGGAACTACGGCGCCCACGTCGACAACAAGCAGGCCAACTCGCCCTTCTTCAGCGACATCGTCGGCTACGAGGACGTCCACCCCGCCTCCGGACCCGCCAGGGCGAAGACCATGCGCGGCCTGGTCGTCAAGAACGACCGCACCTTCACCGTCGCCCTGAAGGACACGTTCTCCTCCTGGCCCGAGACCCTCGGCTACCAGGCCTTCGTCCCGCTGCCGAAGGCGTTCTTCACCGACCACGACGCCTGGCTCGCCAGGCCCATCGGCAACGGCCCCTACACGGTCGAGTCGTACACCCGGGGCAGCGGCATGAAGCTGCGCCGGTGGGACGGCTACACGGGGGCGGACAAGGCGCGGAACGGCGGTGTGGACCTCGTCGTCTACACCGACAACAACACCGCCTACACCGACCTGATCGCCGGGAACCTCGACCTCGTCGACGACGTGCCCGCGCAACAGCTCAAGAACGTCAGGAACGACCTCGGCGACCGCTACATCAACCAGCCCGCCCTCATCGTCCAGACGCTGGTCTTCCCGCTCTACCGCCCCGAGTGGAACAAGGCCGGGACGGAGAAGGTCCGCCAGGGCCTGTCCAGGGCGATCAACCGCGACGAGATCACCAAGCAGATCTTCCAGGGCACCCGCACCCCGGCCAAGGACTGGACGTCGCCCGCCCTCGGCGGCGACGGCGGCTACAAGGAGATCTGCGGCGACGCCTGCACGTACGACCCCGCCGAGGCCAAGCGGCTCATCGAGGAGGGCGGCGGCCTGCCCGGCGGCAAGGTGACGCTGACCTCGAACGTCGACACCGGCTCGCACCGCGCCTGGATGGACGCCGTCTGCAACAGTGTCAACAACGCCCTCGGCCGGGGCGCCGTCTGCACCGTCAACCCCATCGGCACCTTCGCCGACTTCCGTAACCAGCAGACCACGTTCAAGTTCAGCGGCCCCTTCCGCTCCGGCTGGCAGGCCGACTACCCGCTGATCCAGAACTTCCTGGAGCCGCTCTACTACACCGGCGGGTCCTCCAACTACGGCAAGTTCAGCGACAAGGAGTTCGACGGCCTCGTCGACAAGGCGAACCGCGAGGCCGACCGGGCGCAGGCCGTCAAGGACTTCCAGGCGGCCGAGCAGATCCTCGCCGAGAAGATGCCGGCCATCCCCCTCTGGTACCAGAACGGCAGCGCCGGCTACTCCGAGCGGCTCTCCGACGTCACCCTCAACCAGTTCAGCGTTCCCGTCTACGACCAGATCGAGGTCGGCTGACGCCCGCCAACTCCACCACCGGAGCCCCCATGGGACGCTATGTGATCCGGCGGCTGCTCCAGATGATCCCGGTGTTCATCGGCAGCACGTTCCTCATCTTCTTCATGGTGTACGCGCTCGGCGACCCGGTCGCGGCCCTCTTCGGCGACAAGGCTCCCGACCCCGCCACCGCCGCCCGCATCCGCGCGGACCTCCACCTCGACCAGCCGCTGTGGAAGCAGTACCTGCTCTACATGGGCGCGATCTTCCAAGGCGACTTCGGCACCGCGTTCAACGGCCGGCCGGTCACCGAACTGATGGCCTCCGCCTTCCCCGTCACCCTCCGCCTCACCATCGTCGCCATCGTCATCGAGATCGTCATCGGCATCACACTCGGCGTCGTCAGCGGCCTCAAGCGCGGCCGTCCCCTCGACACCGGCCTGCTCGTCCTCACCCTCGTCGTCATCTCCGTCCCCACCTTCGTCTCCGGCTACCTCCTCCAGTTCCTCCTCGGCGTCAAATGGGGCTGGGTGAGACCCTCCGTCTCCCCCGACGCCCGCCTCGACGAGCTGATCCTCCCGGGCGTCGTCCTCGCCCTCGTCTCCCTCGCCTACGTCACCCGCCTCAGTCGCACCTCCATCGCCGAGAACGTCCGCGCCGACTACGTCCGCACCGCCGTCGCCAAGGGCCTGCCGCGCCGCCGGGTCGTCACCCGCCACCTCCTGCGCAACTCCCTCATCCCCGTCGTCACCTTCATCGGAGCCGACATCGGCGCGCTGATGGGCGGCGCCATCGTCACCGAGCGGATCTTCAACATCCACGGTGTCGGCTACCAGCTCTACCAGGGCATCCTCCGCAACAACGCCCCCACCGTCGTCGGCTTCGTGACGATCCTCGTGATCGTCTTCCTGGTGGCCAACCTGCTCGTCGACCTGCTGTACGCGGTCCTGGACCCGAGGATCCGCTATGCCTGAACCCGACCCGTACGAGAACCCGAGAGAGGCCGTCGCCCCGACCGGCGCGGGCGGCGCCATGGACCTGGCCATGAGCGAGGCCGAGACCCTGGAACGGGGCGGCACCGGCCGCCCGCGCAGCCTGTGGTCCGACGCCTGGCACCAGCTGCGCCGCAACCCCGTCTTCCTGGTCTCCGCGCTGCTCATCGCCTTCCTCGTCCTCATCGCCGTCTGGCCGCAGATCCTCACCGGCGCGGACCCGCTCCGCTGCGACCTGTCCAAGTCGCAGCAGGGCTCCGCCCCCGGCCACCCCTTCGGGTACGACACCCAGGGCTGCGACGTCTACACCCGCACCGTCCACGGGGCGCGGGCCTCCATCACCGTCGGCGTCTGCGCCACCCTCGGCGCCGCGCTGCTCGGCAGCCTGCTGGGCGGGCTCGCCGGCTTCTTCGGCGGCTGGTGGGACGCGCTGCTCTCCCGGGTCGCCGACGTGTTCTTCGGCATCCCCGTCGTCCTGGGCGGCCTCGTCTTCCTGTCCGTCGTCACCAGCTCCACCGTCTGGCCGGTGGTCGGCTTCATCGTGCTGCTCGGCTGGCCCCAGATCGCCCGCATCGCCCGCGGCTCGGTCATCACCGCCAAACAGCACGACTACGTCCAGGCCGCCCGGGCCCTCGGCGCCGGCAGCGGACGGATGCTGCTGCGCCACGTGGGGCCCAACGCCGTCGCCCCCGTCATCGTCGTCGCGACCATCGCCCTCGGTACGTACATCGCGCTGGAGGCCACCCTGTCGTTCCTGGGCGTCGGGCTGCGGCCGCCCACCGTCTCCTGGGGCATCGACATCTCCAACGCCGCCCCGCAGATCCGCAACGCCCCGCACATGCTGCTGTGGCCCGCCGGCGCCCTGAGCGTCACCGTCCTCGCGTTCATCATGCTCGGCGACGCGGTGCGCGACGCCCTCGACCCCAAGCTGCGGTAGGCCACCATGCTGCTCGAAGTGCGCGACCTGTACGTGGAGTTCCGTACCCGGGACGGAGTGGCCAAGGCCGTCAACGGCGTCACGTACTCCGTGGACGCGGGCGAGACGCTCGCCGTCCTCGGCGAGTCCGGTTCCGGCAAGTCCGTCACAGCCCAGGCGATCATGGGCATCCTCGACACGCCGCCCGGCCGGATCACCGGCGGCGAGGTCCTCTTCCGGGGCCGGGACCTGCTGAAACTCAAGGAGGACGCCCGGCGCGGAGTGCGCGGCGCCGAGATGGCGATGATCTTCCAGGACGCGCTGTCGTCCCTCAACCCGGTGCTCACCGTCGGCGACCAGCTCGGCGAGATGTTCGTCGTCCACCGGGGCATGTCCCGGAAGGACGCCCGCGCCAAGGCCGTCGAGCTGATGGACCGGGTCCGCATCCCGGGCGCCCGCGAACGCGTCGGCCAGTACCCGCACCAGTTCTCCGGCGGCATGCGCCAGCGCATCATGATCGCCATGGCGATGGCGCTGGAACCCGCGCTCATCATCGCCGACGAACCCACCACCGCCCTCGACGTCACCGTCCAGGCCCAGGTCATGGAGCTCCTCGCCGAACTCCGCCGGGAACTGGGCATGGGCCTCATCCTCATCACCCACGACCTGGGCGTCGTCGCCGACGTCGCCGACCGGATCGCCGTGATGTACGCCGGGCGGATCGTGGAGACCGCCCCCGTCCACGACATCTACAAGGCCCCCGCCCACCCCTACACCCAGGGGCTCCTCGACTCCATCCCGCGCCTGGACCACAAGGGCCGGGAGCTGTACGCCATCAAGGGCCTCCCGCCCAACCTGACCGCCATCCCGCCCGGCTGCCCCTTCCACCCGCGCTGCCCCCGCGCCCGCGACCTGTGCCGGATCGACGTGCCCCCGCTGTACCGGGTCTCGGAGGACCGGCGCAGCGCCTGCCACTTCTGGGAGGAGACGGTCGATGCCTCCTCTGCTTGAGGTCCGCGACCTCGTCAAGCACTACCCGCTCACGCGCGGCGTCCTGTTCAGGAAGCAGATCGGCGCCGTCAAGGCGGTCGACGGGGTCTCGTTCGACCTCCGCCCCGGGGAGACCCTCGGCATCGTCGGCGAGTCCGGCTGCGGCAAGTCCACGGTCGCCAAACTGCTCGTCAGCCTGGAGCGGCCCACGTCCGGCCGGATCCTGTACAAGGGCGAGGACATCGCCGGGCTGTCCGGCCGGGCGCTGAAGGCGGTGCGGCGCAACATCCAGATGGTGTTCCAGGACCCGTACACCTCGCTCAACCCCCGGATGACGGTGGGCGACATCGTCGGCGAGCCGTACGAGATCCACCCGGAGGTGGCTCCCAAGGGCGACCGGCGCCGGAAGGTGCAGGAGCTGCTGGACGTGGTCGGGCTCAATCCCGAGTACATCAACCGCTACCCGCACCAGTTCTCCGGCGGCCAGCGCCAGCGCATCGGCATCGCCCGCGGCCTCGCCCTCCAGCCCGAGGTCATCGTGGCCGACGAGCCGGTCTCGGCCCTCGACGTCTCCGTACAGGCCCAGGTCGTCAACCTGATGGAGAAGCTCCAGGCGGAGTTCGGCCTCGCCTACGTCTTCATCGCGCACGACCTGTCGATCGTCCGTCACATCTCCGACCGGGTCGGCGTGATGTACCTCGGGCGGATCGTCGAGACCGGCACGGACACCGAGATCTACGACCATCCCACCCACCCCTACACCCAGGCGCTGCTGTCGGCCGTCCCCGTGCCCGACCCCGAGGCCCGGGAACAGCGGGAGAGGATCCTGCTGACCGGCGACGTGCCCTCGCCCACCGACATCCCGTCCGGCTGCCGCTTCCGCACCCGCTGCTGGAAGGCGCGCGAGCGGTGCGCCCTGGAGGTGCCGCTGCTGGCCGTCCCGGCGGCCTTCCGGGACGCGGACACACCGGCGCGGCACGACTCGGCGTGCCACTTCGCCGAGGAGAAGCAGGTGGTCCCCGGCGACGCGCGGGGGCGTACGGGCTGATCCGCCCGCGATCCCGTCGACGGCCGGGTCACTCGGCCGGCTCCGTTCCGACAGGACGGCGCGCGACGCTGGACGGCGTACGGCCGTGCGGGTGCCGTGGACCGGCCGGGGCACGGCACGCGGCCCCGGCCGGTCGCCGCACTACGCGACCCCGAGCGACCGCTTCAGGAAGTCCACCTGGAGCAGCAGCAGGTTCTCGGCGACCTGCTCCTGCGGCGTCATGTGCGTCACGCCCGTCAGCGGCAGCACCTCGTGCGGCCGGCCCGCCGCCAGCAGCGCCGACGACAGCCGCAGCGTGTGCGCCGCCACCACGTTGTCGTCCGCCAGCCCGTGGACCAGCATCAACGGCCGGGCGGGGTTCTCCGGCGCCGACAGACCGTCGTCCGTGATCAGCGAGTTCTCGGCGTACACCTCCGGCGCCTCCTCCGGCAGCCCCAGGTACCGCTCCATGTAATGCGTGTCGTACAGCCGCAGGTCGGACATCGGCGCGCCCGCCACCGCCGCGTGGAAGACGTCCGGCCGCCGCAGCACCGCCATCGCCGCCAGGTACCCGCCGAACGACCAGCCCCGCACCGCCACCCGGCCCAGGTCCAGCGGGAACCGGTCCGCCAGCCCGTGCAGCGCCTCGACCTGGTCGTCCAGCGTCAGCGTCAGCCGGCCCTTCACCGCCTTCTCCCAGGCCGGCGAGCGCCCCGGCGCGCCCCGCCCGTCCGCCACGACCACCGCGAAACCCTGCTCGGCGAACCACTGCGAGGTCAGGTGCGGATGGTGCGCCGCCAGCACCCGCTGCCCGTGCGGCCCGCCGTAGGGGTCCAGCAGCACCGGCAGCGGCCCGTCGCCCTCCCGGTGGCCGCGGGGCAGCAGCACCGCGCACGGGATGCGGCGCGGCCCCGACTCGGTGAGCGTCAGGCGCGGCGACAGCACCGGCCGTTCCGCGTACGACGCCACCTCCGCCACCGGCTCGCCGTCCCGCAGCACCCGCACCGTCGTCCCCGGCTCGCCGGGGCGCGCCGACGCCAGGACGGCCACCGCCCCGGACCGGACCGCCGAGTGGATGCCGGGCCCTTCGGAGACCCGCAGGACGTCCCGTTCGCCGACCCGGTACACATGGATCTCACCGATCTCCGCCGCCTGCGCCTCCTCGCCCGCCGACGCCGACACCAGCACGTCGTTCGTACCGACGTCCAGCACGCCCCGGAGGTGGAGCCGGGCATCCGTCAGCGTCCGGTCGCCGACCGCCAGTACCCGCGCCCCGCCCTCGTCGGCGATCCGTACCAGCCGCCCGTCCGGAGTCCAGGCCGGAACCCCACCGAGCAGTTCCAGCCAATCCGGGTCCTCGTCGGCATGGACCGTCCGGGTCGCCCCCGTGGCGGTGTCCACCGCCAGGTACAGCGCCGTGCGCTGGTCGCGTGCCTGCACCAGCAGCAGCGGTGCCCCGCCGGACGACCAGTGGACCCGGGCCAGATACGGGTAACGCCTACGGTCCCACTCGACTTCCGTACGCGTTCCGTCCAGGCCGAGCAGACACAGCGACACCTCCGCGTTGTCCGTCCCCGCCGCCGGGTAGGCCACCTCCGCCGGCTCTCGGTCCGGATGCGCCGGATCGGCGATCCACCAGCGCCGTACGGCACTGTCGTCGACCCGCGCGACCAGCAGCCGGTCCGACTCCGGGGCCCACCAGAACCCCCGCGAGCGACCCATCTCCTCGGCCGCGATGAACTCCGCCGACCCATACGTGACCTGCGGGTTCTCCGGCTCGGCCAGCGCCCGGTCGCCGCCCTCCTCCCCGGTGCCCGCCACCCGCAGGGCGCCCCCTCGGACGTACGCGACGTACCGCCCGTCCGGCGACGGCCGCGGGTCGATCACCGGGCCGGGCACCCGCAGCTCGCGCGCCGTCCCGGCCCTGAGCTCCGCGACGAACAGCCGCCCCGACAGCGCGAAGGCCGCCAACTCGACCGCCCCGTCCACCGCGTACCCCACGATGCCGCCCGCGCCCTCCCGGCTGCGCTCGCGGCGAGCGCGCTCCTCGGGCGCCAACTCCTCGTCCACGCCGCCCAGCAGCGCCTCGGGGTCGGCGGCGACCCGCTCGCGCGCGCCGTCGTCCAGGTCGAGCACCCACAGCCGGTTCGCTCTGTCGGTGCCCGACGGGGAGCGGAGGAACACCACCCGGGATCCGTCGGGCGAGACGGTGAACGCCCGGGGAACACCGAGGGTGTAGCGCTGGGTCCGTGCGTACTGCCGGGGGAATGAGAGCTGCTGCCTGGAGGTCATACGACCGAAAGTAGCGGTCATACGACCGAAAGTAGCGGTCGTGCGCCCCCATGTGCTGCCGTGCACCGATCGATGCGTGGGAACGGAAAGTTATGATCCGTAGCGCCGGGTGGGTATGTACTCTCCGGCACGTGCGCCCTGCCCGGTCGGAAACGAACACGTATGGAGGTGAACCGCCGTGGCACTCTCGATTTCGGCGGTGGTGCTGCTGGCGATCGTCGTCTTCCTGCTGATCCGGAAGTCCGGCCTGAAGGCCGGGCACGCGGTCGTCTGCATGTTGCTCGGCTTCTACCTGGCGAGTTCCTCCATCGCCCCGACCATCAGCGAGCTGACGACGAACGTGGCGGGCATGATCGGCGGCATCAAGTTCTAGGGGGTGTCCGGGAGAGTGTCGGCGTCCGCCCGGAGGGCGGGCCGGGCGAGACTCCACGGAGACGTCCCTGGGTGGTGTCCTCTTAGAGTGTCCGTATGACGGAACTTCCCGCCCGTCGTCTGCTCCTGGTGCACGCGCACCCCGACGACGAGTCGATCAACAACGGCGCCACCATGGCCAAGTACGCGGCCGAGGGTGCCCAGGTCACCCTGGTGACCTGCACACGGGGCGAGGAGGGCGAGGTCATCCCGCCCGCCCTCGCCCACCTGGCACCGGACCGGGACGACCGGCTCGGCCCTCATCGCGCCGGTGAACTGGCCGCCGCGATGAAGGAGCTGGGCGTCACCGACCACCGCTTCCTCGGCGGTCCCGGCCGGTTCCGCGACTCCGGGATGATGGGTGCCGAGCAGAACCGCCGCGACGGCGCCTTCTGGAACACGGACGTGGACGCCGCCGCCCCCTACCTCGTCGAGGTCGTCCGGGAGGTCCGCCCGCAGGTCCTCGTGACGTACGACCCGGACGGCGGCTACGGCCACCCCGACCACATCCAGGCCCACCGCGTCGCCATGCGCGCCGCCGACCTGGCCGCCGATCCGGCCTTCCGGCCCGACCTCGGCGCACCGCACCGGATCGCGAAGATCTACTGGAACCGGGTGCCGCGCTCGGTCGCCGAGGAGGGCTTCGCCCGCCTGCGGGCGGCGGGCGCCTTCCCGCGCACCGCCTCCGTCGAGGACGTGCCCGGCGTCGTCGACGACGCCCTCGTCACCGCCGGGATCGGCGGGGCGGAACACGCCGGACGGAAGGCCGCCGCGATGCGCGCCCACGCCACGCAGATCGCCGTGGAGGGCGCCTTCTTCGCCCTCTCCAACGACCTGGGGCAGCCCCTCTTCGAAACGGAGTACTACCAGTTGGTGCGGGGCGAACCGGGCGCCCCGGCCGGCCGGCGGGAGGACGACCTGTTCGCCGGGGTGACGTCGTGAGCCGGGGCGTGCGGGCCGGGCGGATCGCCGCGTACGCGGGGCTGGCGGTCCTCGGCGCCGTGGTCGGGATCGCCGGGGCGCTGGTCCAAGGCGCCTGGTTCCCGGGCGGGTTGCTGCTGGCGCTGGCCGCGTGCACGGGCCTCTTCTACGGCGGGCTGCGCGCGACCGGCACGCAGGCGGGCGTGATGGCGCCGGGCGCCGGATGGCTGCTCGCCGTCGTGCTGTTGAGCCTCGGCCGGCCCGAGGGCGACCAGGTGTTCTGGGGCGGCCTCGCCGAGCTGGTGTACCTCGTCGGCGGCATGGCCACCGCTGTGATGTGCGCCACGATTCCCCGGCTTCCCCATCAGGGCGGCCGATCCGGGGCACTTGGTGCGTGACGTGCCCTGACTTGGGGCGGAATGACCGCTCGGGTATTCGTGGTCGTGGGATACCCGGCGGCGGTGGCCAGTATGGTGGTGCGCGCCGCCGAGCGCCCGCACGTGTAAGAGCGGGCGGCGGAGCCAACCGGGAGAACCTGCTTTGAGTCGTGAAACTGACAGTTCGTCCTCCGGCCCGCAGGGGCGCGGCGGAGCCGCGTACCCCTCGGGTACACCGCCGTACGGATCGCGCCAGTATCCGTCGCTGCACCCGACGCAGGACGCACCGGAGGAGGGCACCGGAGCCGCCGCCGCGGAGCCGGGCGAGCCCAGGACCGAGACCACGCTGACCACCCGCATCCGGATCAACATCCCGGGCTCGCGGCCGATCCCGCCGGTCGTCGTGCGCAAGCCGGTGACCGGCACCGACGGTTCCGCGACCGGAGCCGCTCCGGCCCCCCGGCCCGCCGTCGAGCGGCCGCCGGCGGCCGAGGCGCCGAAGCCGGTGGAGGAGCCGCAGGCGGGGGAGAAGGCGCCCAGCGACTGGTTTGCCCCCCGCAAGCCCCCGGCCGCCGCACCCGGCTCCGGCCCTGCTCCCGCCCCCGCGCAGCAGGCCGCGCCGGCGCCGGGCCGCCCGCCCGCCCACGGCGCACCGCACCCGGCCGAGGCCCCGCAGGCCCCGAACGTGCCGCAGGCCCCGCACGCGCCGCGCGCCGACGGCCCCCGCGCCGGCGCCCCGCGCCCGCACAGCTCGCTCGCCGACCTGGCGGGGGACGCCGCGTTCCCCGGCCGCCCCGCGCACCCGAGCGGTCCGACCACCGGCCCGGTGACCGGCACCATGGGCCCGGCGGCCGGCGTCCCGGGTCCTGTCGCCGGTGACCCGGGCCCCGTGGCCGGCGGAGCCGGTCAGGCGCCGTGGATCTCCGACGACACCGCCGTACTGACGCCGCAGCAGCCCGTGCCGGAGCCCGGCTTCGACTACGAGCCGGGCCCGCCGGCCGGCGGCAACGTCTCGGGCGACACCCTCACCAGCGGCATCCCCGTGGTGACGCCGGAGCGCCGCGGTCCGTCGCCGTTCCCGGTCTCGGGCCCGGCGCAGGTGGCCGCCGACCCGGTCCACCCGGCGTTCGACGACCCGGAGCCCGCGGCCGCCCCCGCGCCGCCCGCCCCGGCGGCGCCGGCCGCTGCCGCGCCGGCCCGCCCGCAGAAGAAGGGCCGCTCCAAGCTGGTCCTCCTCGGCGTGGCCGCGGTCGTCCTGGCGGGTGTCGCGTACGGCGCCGGTCTGCTCCTCAACCACTCCGACGTACCGAAGGGCACCACGGTCCTCGGCGTCGACATCGGCGGCGGCACCAAGGAGCAGGCGGTGCAGAAGCTGGAGAGCGCCTTCGGCGAGCGGGCGTCCGCCCCGCTCCAGCTCAGCGTGGGCGGCAAGAAGGAGGAGCTGGCCCCGGACAAGGCCGGGCTCTCCCTCGACGCCCAGGAGACCGTGCGGGCCGCCGCGGGCGCCGACTACAACCCCGTCTCCGTGATCGGCTCCCTCTTCGGCGGCGAGCGCGTCGCCCAGCCGGTCATCCCGGTCGACGAGGAGAAGCTGAGCGTCGCCCTGACCGACCTGGCGGGCACGTCCGGCTCGGTCACCGAGGGCACGATCGAGTTCAAGCCGGACAAGGCCGTCGCCGTGCCCGGCAAGCCCGGCAAGGCCCTGGACGTGCGGCGTTCGATGATCTCGGTACGGGACGCCTACCGCGCCCAGGTCGAGACGGGCCGGACGAATCCGGTGGAACTGCCCGTCGTCGCCAAGGAACCCACCATCACCCGGGCCGAGCTCGACCGGGCGATGAGGGAGTTCGCCGAGCCGGCGATGTCCGCCCGGATCACCATCAGGGCGGGCGGCAAGGAGATCCAGTTCGGGCCGTCCCGGTCCCTGCCGCAGATCCTGTCCATGAAGCCGGTCGGCGGCCGTCTGGTGGAGGTCTACGACAAGCAGGCCATCGAGAAGCTCCTCGACGGCGTCTTCGAGGGCGTCATGATCACCAAGGGTGACGGCAAGCAGCACGAGGTCTCCGTCGACGACGTGGCCCACGCGATGCAGAAGGCCCTGCTCGGCAAGACCCCCGCCGAGCGCACCGAGACGATCGAGCTCAACCCCCAGGGCTGAACCCCGGCCCCGGTCCGGCGCGAGGCCCCCGTCCCTCCGGGCGGGGGCCTTCCGGGTGAGCAGGGGCCGACTCGGCATGCGCGGCCGCCGAAGGGGTCACCGGTGCCGGCATGACCGCTCGCCCCCGCCTCCGTGTCATCGCCGCCGTCGCCGCCGTGTGCGCCGCCACCGCGACCGCGCCGCTCCTCACCGGGTGCGGGGGACGCCCGGGAACCGCGGGTCGCCGCCGCCGCGCCCTCGGCCGCCGCGTCCTCGCCGTCCCGCGGCCCCGCCGGGAGCCGGCCGCCCAAGCGCCTGACCCAGGACCAGGCGGAACGGACGGCCCTGCTCCGGGCGACCGAGGTGCCGCGGGACAAGGCGGCCGGGACGGCGCGCCGGGGTACGGGAGGGCAGGCTCGCCGGGACCGAGCCGGAGTGGGCCCGCTCGGCCGTCGGCAGCCCGAGCCCCGGCCCGCGCACCCCCGAGTGGGTCACCGCGGTCGCCGCCCAGGACGGCACCGTCCACACCGTCCGGGCCGACGCCGTCTCCGGCGAGGTGAGCGAGTCGCGGGTCGACCCGGCCAGGACCGGGACGACGAGCGCGAGCTCACCGACCGGCTCCGCGCCGCCGCGGTCACCCCGCACCAAGCCGCCCGGACGGCCACCGACCGGAAGAAGGGCGCGGTCACCGCGGTCCAGTCGGACGACGGTGTGTGGTCGGTCGACGTCGTGACGACGAACGACTGGACCGGGACGACGTACGACATCGACGCGAGGACCGGCAGGATTGTGCGCGAACACGTCGACCGCGACTGACGCACCGCGCGGCGGGCGCGTCCGCGGGCCGGCCGCGACCCCGCGTGGCGCGCCGGGCCGTATGCCGTCCGTGGGCCGGGGTCAGTTCAGGCGGGCGCGGGCCGCTCGGGCACGGTGGCGGACCGATTCCGCCACGGTCGGCTCGACCGGGGCCACCACCTCGGCGTACGCGTCCATCTCCGCCGCGCCCGTCAGGAAGTCGCCCCGCTGGACCAGCAACTGGGCGCGCTCGAAACGCAGCCGGGCCGGGTGCGCGGGCAGCAGCAGGGACAGCTCGACCGCCCACAGGGCCACGTCCGAGCGCTCGGGGCGTACCGAGGCCCAGGCGCGGATGTTGTTCAGGATCCGCTGCACGATCTGCAGCGGGTCCGCCGGGGCCAGCATCGACGGACTCAGCCGCTCCCCGGTCGCCTCCGCCACCAGCAGCTCCGCTTCCGGCCCCGTCAGCGTCCGGCCGCCGGCGAACGGGTCCGCCAGAATCCGCTCCCCGGGGTCGCCGAACCCGACCACGAAGTGCCCCGGCAGCGCCACCCCGTACACCGGGGCGCCGGCCCGCCGCGCCACCTCCATCCACACGACCGACAGCAGGATGGGCAGCCCCCGGTGCCGCCGCAGCACCTCGTGCAGCAGCGACGACTCCAGGCGCTGGTAGTCGCCGGGCGTGCCGTGGAAGCCGCACCGGTCGCCGAGGAGCCCGGCGACCGCGGTGGCCCAGGAGCGCGGGCCGCGCAGCCCGTACGGCAGCAGCCCGGCCAGCCGGTCCAGCTCGATCTCGGCGGCGTCCAGCCCGGCCTGCCCCAGGGCGGGATCCGCCTCCGCGCCCACCAGCAGGCAGAGGGTCGCGAGGTCCGGACGTTCCTCGCGGGCCTCCTCGGCGAACCGGCGGCGCCACTCGGTGGTGTGCATACGCCTCACGTACCCGCTTCGGGGGATCGGAAGTGGTGGTACAGGTGGTGGACGGCGAAGCCCATCCCCTCGTACAGGGCGACGGCGCCCTCGTTGTCCGACTCCACCTGCAGCCAGGCCGCGGACGCGCCCTCCTCCAGCGCCCGGCGGGCGAGCGCCGCCATCACGGCCGTGCCCAGGCCGCGCCGCCGGTACGCCGGATCCACCTCGACCGCCATGAAGCCGGCCCACCGCCCGTCCACCACACACCGCCCGACGGCGGCGGGCACATCGCCCTCGCCCGGCACCGAGGCGAACCACACGGACGGTCCGGCGCCGAGGACGCGCAGCACGTGGGGGCCGGGCTCGCCCGAGCGGTTGTAGCGGCGCAGCCACGCCGCGTCCACGGACCGGGACAGCCGTACGTCCCCGGGCTCCGGGTCGCCGATCGGCGCGAGCCCCCCGATCCGTACCTCCGCCGTGACCTCCCGGCGCCAGCCGCGCTCCTCCAGCGCCGCGCACAGCCGTTCCTGGGTGCCTTCCGCGCCGGTCGCCACCTGCACGTACGGCGGCAGGCCCCGCTCCTCGTACCAGGCACACGTGCGCGCCAGGGCGTCGTCGAGCGGCATGCCGGGATCGCCGAGCGGCAGCGCCGAGTTGGCCCGCCGGGTGAACCCGCCCGAGGCCCGCAGCGTCCACTCGCCGAGCGGCTCGCTCTCCACCGGCTGCCAGGCCCGCGCGGTCACCCGCGCGAGTTCTCCGAAACCGGCCGCCGGGCCCCTGCGCCGGGCGGGCGCGGCCGGCACGACCTTGCCCGCCACCAGCGACGATTCCGGCATACGGACGGTCTCACCGGTCCGTCGTGTGATCAGCAGCACACCGGCGTCCCATGATGTGAGAACACCAACCGTGTCGGTGAACTTCTCCGGGTGTGCTCCAGGGTCGCTCAACCGACGGACGGACACTCTTTTTCCCACGTCAGAAGGGGTGATACGGACCTCCAGCCGTCCGCCCGCAGTGAATTCCACAGCTGTGTCCGCCCCTCCTGTTCGGTTCCGTCCCGAGAACGGAGATACTAGGTGCGGGCATCGACGACGCCGCGCTCCCGCGCACACGGCCCTACCGAGGAGGAACGACCAGCGTGACCTACGTCATCGCGCAGCCTTGTGTCGACGTCAAGGACAAGGCATGCATCGAGGAGTGCCCCGTCGACTGCATCTACGAGGGCCAGCGGTCCTTGTACATCCACCCGGACGAATGCGTCGACTGCGGTGCTTGTGAGCCGGTCTGCCCGGTCGAGGCGATCTTCTACGAGGACGACACTCCGGAGGAGTGGAAGGACTACTACAAGGCGAACGTCGAGTTCTTCGACGACCTCGGTTCGCCCGGTGGCGCCTCGAAGCTGGGCCTGATCGAGCGCGACCACCCCTTCATCGCCGCCCTGCCGCCGCAGAACGGCTGATCGCGCGTCCTCGGTCCCGTACGGCTCCGCCGCTGTACGGGACCGACGCGTATCGACCCTCAGCAGAAGAAAGCGAGCACCGTGTCCTCCCCCGTCTCCTCACGCCTCCCCGTCTTCCCGTGGGACAGGCTCGAGCCGTACAAGAAGACGGCCATGGCCCACCCGGACGGCATCGTGGACCTGTCCGTCGGTACACCGGTGGACCCCGTCCCCGAGGTGGTCCGGCGGGCGCTCGTGTCCGCGGCGGACTCGCCGGGCTATCCGACGGTGTGGGGGACCCCGGAGCTGCGCGACGCGCTCACCGGCTGGTGCGAGCGGCGCCTCGGAGCGCGCGGCCTGGCGCACACCAACGTCCTGCCGGTCGTCGGCTCCAAGGAGCTGGTGGCCTGGCTGCCGACCCAGCTGGGCCTGGGCGCCGGCGACACGGTGGCCTACCCGCGGCTCGCCTACCCGACGTACGAGGTCGGCGCCCGGCTCTGCGGCGCGACGCCGGTGGTCTACGACGACCCGACGGAGCTGGACCCGGCCGGGCTGAAGCTGCTGTGGCTGAACTCGCCGTCCAACCCGACCGGCAAGGTCGTCCCGAAGGACGAGCTGGTCCGGATCGTCGCGTGGGCGCGGGAGCACGGCGTCCTCGTCTTCAGCGACGAGTGCTACCTGGAGCTCGGCTGGGAGGCCGACCCCGTCTCCGTACTGCACCCGGACGTGTGCGGAGGTTCGTACGAGGGGATCGTCGCCGTCCACTCGCTGTCCAAGCGCTCGAACCTGGCCGGCTACCGCGCCGCGTTCGTCGCGGGTGACCCGGCCGTGCTCGGCGAGCTGCTCCGGATCCGCAAGCACGGCGGGATGATGACGCCCGCGCCGGTGCAGGCGGCGACGGTCGCGGCCCTCGGCGACGACGCGCACGTGACCGAGCAGCGTGCCCGGTACGCGGCACGGCGCGGGGCGCTGCGCACGGCGCTGGAGGCGCACGGCTTCCGGATCGAGCACAGCGAGGCGAGCCTGTACCTGTGGGCGACCCGCGACGAGCCCTGCTGGGACACCGTGGGGTACCTGGCGTCCCTCGGCATCCTGGCCGCCCCCGGCGACTTCTACGGCGAGGCGGGCGAGCGGTTCGTACGGGTGGCGTTCACCGCCACCGACGAGAGGGTCGAGGCCGCGGTCAAGCGGTTGGGCTGAGACCCACGGAAGGGCCCGGGGAGAGTGCGTGGCTCCCCGGGCCCTTCGCGCGCGGGTCCTACCGGCCGAGCGCCGGGAGGGTCTTCACCGGCAGCTCCGCCGGTACGCCGCCGCGGAGCGCGTCGGTGGGCGCGGCGGCCGCGGCGCCGCCGACGAGGTCCCCGGCGCCACCGGCCGCGTCACCGGCGGCCTTCCGGGCGGTGGGGGTGGCGGCCCCGCCCGTCTTGGCGACGGTCTCGCCGGCCACGGGTACGGCCTGCTCGACCGCCTTGCCGCCGGCCTCGCCGGCCATGCCGGTCGTGCCGGAGGCGGCGCCGCTGACGGTGTCGGTCGCGGAGGCGGTGTCCAGGCTGCTCACGCCGCTCAGCTCGGGGGCTGCGGGGAGGTCCACGGCGCTTGCGGAGCCGGCCGCACCGACCACGGGAGCTGCGCCCGCTGCGATCAGCAGCGCGGCACGGGCGATCCGACGGGTCAGGGGGAGGGACATGATGCTCCTTCGACGGGAGAGGTCGTGTGACTGTGGTGCCTGTCCGACGATCGGACGCTGTGACAACCGCTCGAAGGGTGGGGGAGGTTGCGGAGGCGCCGCGTAAAGAGTTGGTAATGCGTCGCATAATCGGCTCCACCCGAAGCGGGGCAAACCGCTGGAGTCCCGAAGACCTGAGGAACCGTCACTTCCCGGTGTCCGCGCGGAAGAGGGGCGGTCGGCGTGCGCCGGAGCGGGGAGGGCCGCCGTCGGGGCGTCACGTACCTCTCCCGGGTGATCAGCCGTACGTGCGAACGGTCGCGCGGGTGCCGGTGTTTCGGCGTGCGGGGCGTGCCGGAGCGTGCCGCTCCGGGTCAGTCGGAGGTGAAGGGTGACGCCGGCCTGTGCGGCGTGGCACCCTCGGTGCCGCCGAGGGCGCCGCCCGGTGCGCCGCCGGGATAGCCGCCGGGAGAGCCGCCGGGGGCGACGTCGTCGTCGAGGAGGCCGGACCGGGCGAGCAGGAAGCCCAGCTGGGCACGGCTGTTGCTGCCGAAGTGCTCGGCGACCCTGCGGATGTGCGACACGACGGTCCGGCGGCTCAGGCCGATCCTGCGGGCGATGCGCTCGTCCGTCTCCCCCTCGACCATGGCCCGCAGGATCGTCCGCCGGAGATCGCTCATGAACGGGCTGTCCGGCCGCCGGGAGGCCGAGGGGTCGACCGGCGCGGCCTGCCCCCAGGAGCGCTCGAACATCACCCGGAGGTACCTGACCAGGTCCGGGTGTTTCGCGACCAGCATCGCGTGCCCCGCGTCCTCCGTCGAGGGAAGGAACGCCACGTCCTGGTCGCAGATGATGAGTTGGTCGGACATCTCCGCGAGGGTGCGGACCTCGGCGCCGTGCGCGAGGAGCTGCTCGATGTGGGTGAGGGTCGGCTTGTGGGTCCGCGCGGAGTGCTGGTAAAGGGTGCGCTGGCGCACGCCCCGCGCGAGCAGCGGGAGGCTCAGCGCGAGGCCCCGGTGCAACAGCTCGGCCGGCAGGCCGCCGCCCGGCTGGGCGACGAGAACCTCGGTGGCGCAGCTCTGCGCGGCGGCCTCCAGTGCGTGGTTGATGGCGCGCCTGCCGTGGACGACGCTGAGACTCTCCTCCGTGCGGCCCCTGCCCTCGGAGTACACGGAGTCGTACGCCGCCACGGCGGCGCGGATCTCCGACGCCTCTCGCCGCAGCCGCGTCATCGCCTCTTCCAGGGGCCGGAGGGCCGCCTCGGCGGCGACGGGAGGCGGGACCGCGCGGGCCGGTCCGTCCTCCTCGCCCGAGGTGACCAGCAGTTGAAGTTTCCGCAAGCAATCCGGTATGACGTCAATAAAGATATCGCCTTCAACTACCGCCTGACGGTATAGCCCTTTCGCCCAATCGCAGGGAGCCTTTGGCTCGGCTTGGCCGCAATTGGGCGCCATTGCGCACCTCGGACACCGCTTCACAGATGTGCAATGTAACATCAGGCAACTCTTTCGGATGGCCCTTCTGCCGGGCACTGAGTAAGGATCGATGGCGAGGATCGCCGTGCGGGGGGACGGGGTCTTGCCTTGCCCTCGCTGATCTGTGCACTCATTCGCTTCGGCAGGGCAGGTAGCTCCATGCGCACGTTCCTTTCCCGCCGGACCCGGTGCTGTGATGACAGACCGGGGGCCGAAGGCCCTGCCCCGCGACCGGGGCTGCCCGGGCCGCTCACGGCAGCGGCCCCGGTGCGCAGGTCACCGGACTGACCGGTCCTCGAAGTCGCAACACCTGGCACGCTGAGGGTGCTTCCCGGCGTGCGGATCGCAGGCGGGTCACCGCTGAAACACTGAAAACGGGGGAGCGAAGTGGGCGAAATCGTCCGACTTCAGGTAGGCACAAATGTGGACATACCAGTGTCTGTATCGATACAGCCGGGTATGTCGGTTCTTTCACTTCTGGCGGACACCTTCGGTGTGCCGCAGGGGGTACCGGTGAACTGGCGGAGGTCTTTGCGGGCGGCCTGCCCGGACCATCTGTCGGACGTGGCCGGGGCCCTCACCTCGACGGGCACCCTCCATGTTCCCCGCCTCCTCTGGATGAGTGGGGACGAGGACGGGAAGAGCATTCGGGAGGAGACCCAGAGAATTGCCGGGACGGCGCCGGAGGCGCTGATCACCGATCTCGGCCGCTTGTATGACGGAAAAGTGCCGCCGATGTGGCGCAAAGTCATCGAGAATCCGTCTAGATTCCTCATCGCGTACGCCGCTATGGCCCGCACGGTATGGGCCTCCCTGGCCCAGCTCTGGCAGCGGAGTAAACCATTCCTCGAAAGGGAGGTCGGGCGCATCGGTGTGGCTTCCGTCACCGGAGCGATGGGGGCCGTTCTCGCCGACCTCAGTCCCAGGGTCTCCTTCGCGGACGGCAATCTCGTGCTCCCGGCGAACGCGCCGTCGCCGCCCCCGACCCCGCTGCGCCGGATGACGCTCACGCCCCTGGTCTCCGGCACGCGCGCGTGCGTCAGCCGCGTCGACCCGGACGGCCATGCCCACATCGGCTATCCCCTCGCCGGACTCGGCCGGTTGTTGCGGGGGAGCGAGACCCAGGAGGGGGCGTCGGCCGATCCCCTCGCGCTGACGCTCGGCGAGCTGCGGGCGGTCATCCTGCGGAAGGGGACGCAGTCCGTCTCCATGGGCACGCTGGCCGACATGCTCCACTGCACCGCCGGCACGGTGACGTACCACTGCCGGCAACTGGAACAGGCCGGCCTGCTCTCCCGGGAGCGGCAGGGACGGGAGGTGCGGATCTCCCGCACCCTCCGCGGGGACGCGCTGGTGGACGCCCTGTCATGACACACCGAGAGACATCGCGTGCCCGCCTGGTCGTCCTGGTGTCCGGCGGTGGCACGAACCTGCAGGCCCTTCTCGACGCGGCCGCCGCGGACCCGGCCGGCTTCGGGGCGACGGTCGTCGCCGTCGGAGCCGATCGACCGGGCGTCGCCGGCCTGACGCGGGCCGAACGGGCAGGCGTGCCGACCTTCATGTGCCGGGTGCGGGATTTCGACTCCCGTGACGCGTGGGACGCGGCGCTCACCGAGCAGGTGGCCGCGTACGAACCGGACCTCATCGTGTCGGCCGGCTTCATGAAGATCCTGGGGAAACACTTCCTGACCCGGTTCGGTGGTCGGGTCGTCAACACCCACCCCGCCCTGCTGCCCTGCTTCCCGGGCGCCCATGGCGTCCGCGACGCGCTCGCGTACGGCGTCAAGGTCACCGGATGCACGGTGCACTTCGTGGACGACGGCGTCGACACCGGTCCGGTCATCGCCCAGGGCGTGGTCGAGGTCCGGGACGAGGACGACGAAGCCCGGCTGCACGAACGGATCAAGGAGGTCGAACGCACCCTGCTGGTCGACGTCGTGCGACGGATCGCCCGGCACGGTCACCGCCTGGTGGGGCGGAGGGTGCTGATCCCCTGAACGAAGTCCGTCGGCTGTGACCGTCTCTCCACGGGAAACGGTCACAGCCTTCGGCCCGTTCAGGCGAGGAGGCCGGGGATGGTGGCTTCGTGGGCCTGGCGTAGTTCGTCGAGGGTGAGGGTGAACTGGTCCTGGAGGTCGATCCGGGTGCCGT
>NZ_JBWKJV010000034.1:0-61761 GCF_056432045.1 Streptomyces sp. NPDC045701
CGAGTGGCGCAGCAAGGCGCCGGCCAAGGGCTCCACGAAGGCGCCGGCGCCCTCCGCCAAGCGCTGATCCCGGTGGAAACCCGCGTGACGGGCCCCACTCCGGGAATGATCCGGGGGAGTCACGCGTTGTGACTGACGAGCCGCTCGAACCGGCGTGAGCCGGTCGAGTCATCCACGACGTAAGGATCCAATGACCTCCTCTTCATCCCCTTCCCAGGACGCGCAGAGCTTCGCGGACACCAACCGCACCGAGAGCCTTCGGGCCGATGCCCTGATGGAAGAGGACGTCGCCTGGAGCCACGAGATCGACGGAGAGCGGGACGGCGACCAGTTCGACCGCTCCGAGCGCGCGGCGCTGCGCCGTGTGGCCGGTCTCTCGACGGAGCTCGAGGACGTCACCGAGGTCGAGTACCGGCAGCTGCGCCTGGAGCGCGTGGTGCTGGTCGGCGTATGGACCTCGGGGACCGTGCAGGACGCCGAGAACTCCCTCGCGGAGCTGGCGGCGCTCGCCGAGACGGCCGGTGCGCTGGTGCTCGACGGCGTCATCCAGCGCCGCGACAAGCCCGACCCGGCCACGTACATCGGCTCGGGCAAGGCGAACGAGCTGCGTGACATCGTGCTCGAAACCGGGGCCGACACCGTCGTCTGCGACGGTGAGCTGAGCCCCGGCCAGCTGATCCACCTCGAGGACGTCGTCAAGGTCAAGGTGGTCGACCGGACCGCCCTGATCCTCGACATCTTCGCCCAGCACGCCAAGTCCCGTGAGGGCAAGGCGCAGGTCGCGCTCGCGCAGATGCAGTACATGCTGCCGCGACTGCGGGGCTGGGGTCAGTCGCTGTCCCGGCAGATGGGTGGCGGCGGCGGTGGCGGCATGGCCACCCGTGGTCCCGGTGAGACCAAGATCGAGACGGACCGGCGACGGATCCGCGAGAAGATGGCGAAGATGCGCCGGGAGATCGCGGAGATGAAGACCGGCCGTGACATCAAGCGGCAGGAGCGCCGGCGCAACAAGGTGCCGTCGGTGGCGATCGCCGGATACACCAACGCCGGCAAGTCGTCCCTGCTGAACCGGCTGACGGGCGCGGGCGTACTCGTGGAGAACGCGCTGTTCGCCACCCTCGACCCGACCGTGCGCCGGGCCGAGACGCCGAGCGGCCGCCTGTACACCCTGGCGGACACCGTCGGGTTCGTCCGGCACCTGCCCCACCACCTCGTCGAGGCGTTCCGCTCCACCATGGAGGAGGTCGGCGACTCCGACCTGATCCTGCACGTGGTGGACGGCTCGCACCCGGCGCCGGAGGAGCAGCTCGCCGCCGTGCGCGAGGTGATCCGCGAGGTGGGCGCGGTCGACGTGCCCGAGATCGTGGTGATCAACAAGGCGGACGCCGCCGACCCGCTCGTGCTCCAGCGGCTGCTGCGCATCGAGCGGCACTCGATCGCGGTGTCGGCGCGGACCGGTGCGGGCATCGCCGAGCTGCTCGCGCTGATCGACGCCGAGCTGCCGCGGCCGCAGGTGGAGATCGAGGCGCTCCTGCCGTACACGCAGGGCGCGCTGGTGTCGCGTGCGCACGCCGAGGGCGAGGTGCTCTCCGAGGAGCACACGCCGGAGGGCACGCTGCTCAAGGCACGCGTCCACGAGGAACTGGCCGCCTTCCTGGCCCCCTACGTTCCCGCGGCGCACTGACGGCTGAACGATCGAAGGCCCGCCCCTCTCGCGAGGGGGGCGGGCCTTCCGTCGTTCCTCGTGCGCCGGCCCGCTACCGGCCCGCGAACTTGTCGCTCATCGTCGTGTAGATCTGCTCCGCGCCCCGGTCGAGCCGCGGTCCGGCCAGCCAGCCCGCCTTGACCGGGCCGATGGAGGTGTTGGACACCAGCGCCAGCTTCCCGCCCGGCTTCTCGATGAACCAGCCACCGCCGGACGAACCGCCGGTCATGGTGCAGCCGATCCGCCACATGGTCGGCGTACCGGGCGTCAGGGTGAGGCGGCCGGGGCGGTCGACGCACTTGTGCATCAGCGCGCCGTCGTACGGCGGGGCGGCCGGGTAGCCCCAGGCGCCCATCGCCGGGATGCTCGCCGCCCCGGGGGCGGCGAAGTCCACGTCGAGCGCGACGCCGACCGTCTCCTCCAGGGACTTGGTGCCGTTCTCCGGCTTCACGTGCATCACGGCGTAGTCGTGGGGTGCGCCCTCGCCGCCGGTCGGGCCGCCCTGCGAGATCCACTCGCCGGAGGTCGAGACCCAGTCCGCCCAGTACACGCCGTAGGGCGCGACCTCCTGCGGCGGGGCCTGCTCCAGCGCCGCCGGGGACCTGCCCAGGTCGTTGTACGCCGGGACGAAGGCGATGTTGCGGTACCAGCCGCCCTCCTTGCCGGCGTGCACGCAGTGGCCCGCGGTCCACACGAGGTTGGACCTGCCCGGGTTGGCCGGGTCCTTGACGACGGTGGCGGAGCAGACCATCGAGCCCTCGGGGGCGTCGAAGAAGACCTTGCCGACCGGCGCGGCGTTGCTGTGGTACGGCTTCTGCTCCGCCACCGCCTCCACCGGCCGCGGCTCGGGGTCGGTGGCGCCCTGGTCGCCGAGGCCCGCCCCGGCGGCCATGGTCTTCTGCGGGGACTTCGCGGACCGCATCCGCTCGGGCTTCCACAGCCCCTCGATCACCGGGTTGACGAAGTCCCTGGCCTCACGCAGCCACGTGTCCTTGTCCCAGTTCTTCCACTCGCCGTTCTTCCACTTCTCCGGGTCGACGCCGTGCTCCTTGAGCTTGTCGGCGAGGTCGGCCGCCAGCTCCGCGCCGCCTCCGGCTCCGGAGCCGGAGGGGCTGGAGGCGGCGGCATCACCGGCCGCCTCGTCCTGGGTGGGACCACAGCCGGTGACCGTCAGTGTGAGAGCCGCGGCCAGGCCGGTGACGGCCAGGAGCGGACGTATGGATCGCATGAGAACGATTCCCCCTGATAACGCATGTGTGGTGCGACATGCCATGAACCTGACACGCGAACGGGCGGTCCTCCGGGACCGCCCGCGTGAGAATGCGCCCCTACTCTATGCCGGGCCCCGCAGGGGCCGCGGCCACCCGCGGTGACCTGCGCGGAGTCTCCACCGGACGCGGTGGTCACGGCCGTTGGTGCCGTGCCGGCCGGTGGGGCGTTCCGGCACTCCACCGCCCCCGGCGGCCGGCCGCGCCGCCCGCGGTCCGCGACCCGCCTCGCAGGCCCGCAGGCCCGGCGCCCGGCAGGCCCCGGAGGCCCGCACCCCCCGGAGGCCCGCAGGCCCGCGCCCCCGGAGGCTCGCACCCCCCGGAGGCCCGCAGGCCCGGCGCCCCGCAGGTCCCGCGGCACCGCCGGTGCGCGGTCTAGCGGCCCGCGAACTTCTTGCTGACCTCTTCGTAGATGCCCTTCGCCTCGGCGGCCAGCCGCGGTCCGGCCAGCCAGCCCGCCGTGACCGGGCCGATGGAGGTGTTGGACACCAGCGCCGGCTTGCCGTCCTTGCCGCGCGCGACCCAGCCGCCGCCGGAGGAGCCACCCGTCATGGTGCAGCCGATGCGGTACATCGTGGGCTGCTGCGCGTCGAGGGACAGCCGGCCCGGCTTGTCCGCGCACTGGTACATCTGCTGGCCGTCGAACGGCGGCGCCGCCGGGTAACCGGTCGCCTCCATCTCGGCGATCTCCGGCGCGGCCGGCGCGGCGAACTCGACCGGGAGCGCCGAACCGACGGTCTCCTCCAGCGACTTGCCGTTGCCGCCCTTCTCCGGGGTCACGTGGATGACCGCGAAGTCGTACGGGGCGCCCTGGCCACCGGTCGCGGCACCCTGGGAGATCCACTGCTCGGAGGTCTGCGCCCAGTCGCCCCACCACACGCCGTAGGGAGCCATCTCCTCGCGGGTCGCGTTCTCCAGGTCCGCCCCGGTCCTGCCGCCGTCGTTGTACGAGGGGACGAAGGCGATGTTGCGGTACCAGCCGCCCTCCTTGCCGGCGTGCACGCAGTGGCCCGCGGTCCACACGAGGTTGGACCTGCCCGGGTTCGCCGGGTCCTTGACCACGGTGGCGGAGCAGACCATCGAGCCCTCGGGCCCGTCGAAGAGGACCTTGCCGGCCTCCGGGACACCGTCGTGGTAGGGCGGCTTCACGGCCGTGGCCTCGACCGGCTCGGGCGTCGGGTCCGTCACGCCCTCGTCGCCCGGGATGTCCCCGTCCTCGACCGGCCGCTCCGGCTGTTCCGCGTCCCGCATGCGGTCCGGGTCCCACAGGTCCTCGATGATCGGGTTGACGAAGTCCTTCGCCTCACGCAGCCACGTGTCCTTGTCCCAGTTCTTCCACTCGCCGCCCCGCCACTTGTCCAGGTCTATCCCGTGCTCCTTGAGCCGGTCCTTGAGGTCGTCCGGAATCGTGATCCTGCCGTCGGACGTCTGCCCGGCGGAGGCGGTCGGCTCACCGCCCGCGTTGTCCTCGCTCGGGCCGCACGCGGTGGCCGTCAGCGCCAGCGCCGCGGCGACGGAGGCTGCGGCGAGCAGCGGGCGAATGGGTCGCATGTCGTGATCCCCCTGGGAACCTCGTGTGACAGGACACGTCTGAGCGTGTCCGAGCACTTCTGGACTCGGCTGGAATTCGGCACCGGAGTGCGGCCCCCACTATGCCGGTGCCGATACGGACGGCCCGCGGCAGGGCCACGGTTCCCCAGCCGTAAGGATCTTCACGAAGGCCGTGATCGGGACCACGTGTCGTCGTTGGTACGTACGGGGGACACGGGGGCCGACTCCTCGCCGGCCCGGGGCGGACGAGTCGCCCAGCGTGGGGCAGAGCAACCGTTACCGGGAGGATCCGAAGCCGTGGCCGTGACCGAATCAGTCCCGGTGGCACCGGCGTCCGCACAGGAGGGCATCCTGCGCCGCCAGTCGCTGCGCGAATCGGCCGCCCGCACCTACGCGCGCGCCCTGCCCATCGTGCCGGTGCGGGCCCGGGGCCTGACGATCGAGGGCGCCGACGGCCGGCGCTACCTCGACTGCCTCTCCGGGGCCGGGACGCTGGCCCTCGGGCACAACCACCCCGTGATCCTGGAGGCCATCAAGAAGGTCCTCGACTCAGGCGCCCCGCTGCACGTCCTCGACCTCGCCACACCGGTCAAGGACGCCTTCACCACCGAGCTGTTCGCCACGCTGCCGCGCCGGCTGGCCGACGACGCCCGCATCCAGTTCTGCGGGCCGGCGGGCACCGACGCGGTCGAGGCGGCGCTCAAGCTGGTGCGCAGCGCGACCGGACGCCAGGGCCTGCTCGCCTTCACCGGCGCGTACCACGGCATGACGGCCGGCGCCCTGGCCGCGTCCGGCGGCGCCACCGACGTACGGGTCACCCGCCTGCCCTACCCCCAGGACTACCGCTGCCCCTTCGGGGTCGGGGGCGAACGCGGCGCCGAGATCGGCGCCCGCTGGACCGAGACCCTGCTCGACGACCCCAAGTCCGGGGTCCCCGCCCCGGCCGGGATGATCCTCGAACCCGTCCAGGGCGAGGGCGGGGTGATCCCCGCGCCCGACGCCTGGCTGCGCCGGATGCGCCGGATCACCGCCGACCGCTCCGTCCCGCTCATCGCCGACGAGGTGCAGACCGGCGTCGGCCGCACCGGCGCGTTCTGGGCCGTCGAGCACAGCGGCGTCGTCCCCGACGTGATGGTCATGTCCAAGGCCATCGGTGGCTCCCTCCCGCTGGCCGTCATCGTCTACCGGTCCGGCCTCGACGTGTGGCAGCCCGGCGCCCACGCGGGCACGTTCCGCGGCAACCAGCTGGCCATGGCGGCCGGCGCGGCCACCCTCGCCTTCGTACGCGAGAACCGCCTCGCCGAGCGGGCGGCGACCCTCGGCGCGCGCATGCTGGGACAGCTCCAGGGCCTGGCCACCGGCCACCCGTGCGTCGGGGACGTACGGGGCCGGGGCCTCATGATCGGCGTCGAACTCGTCGTCCCGGACACCACCGCCGACGTCCCGCCCCCGGCCCCCACCCTCGCCGCGGCCGTCCAGCGCGAGTGCCTCCGGCGCGGCCTCATCGTCGAACTGGGCGGCCGCCACAACGCCGTCGTACGCCTCCTCCCGCCGCTGACGCTCACCGACGAACAGGCGGTGGCCGTCCTCGACCGCTTCGCCGACGCCCTGGCCGCCGCCGAGCGCACCCCGCCCCACCCGAGCGACCCGGGGCCGTCCCGCTGAACCCGCCCCCTCACCAGAAAGTCCCCGCCGTGAACCCGACCCCCGTACCCGCAGCACCCGGCGCCGACGGCCCGCCCACCGCCCCCGGCGGCCCCCGCCCGGGCGAGTCGACGACAGTGCCGCGCCAGCATGGGGGAGGGTACGAAGACCTGCCCGGCCCCGCCCCGGCAGCGAGCGGCACCCACGCCGACGGCCCCGATCCCCTCGACCACCCGGACGCCCACCGCGCGGCGGACGCGGCCACCGTCGAGAACCTCCTGCGCTGCTGGGTGCGGGAGAACGGCCTCGCCCGGCCGGCGGACCGCACCCTGCGCGTCCCGCTCGACGCCAGCGGTACCGCCCTCCTCGTCCCCGTCCAGTACTGGTCCGCCACCGGCTGGCACCGCTTCGGCCCGCCCGCCCTCGAAGGCGCCCCGCCGACCGCCCCGCCCGTGGACGCCGTGACCGTCGCCGCGCTCATCAGCCGTGAGTCGGGCCCCGCCGGAGACCGCCGGGAGAGCGCCGACCTGGTGGCCCGGGTCGCCGACTCCGCCCGCCGCACCGCCGGCTTCATCGCCCACCGGCGCCGCCACCCCGGTCCCACCGCCGACGCCGACCTCTTCCTCACCGCCGAACAGTCCCTGCTGCTCGGCCACCCGCTCCACCCCACGCCCAAGAGCCGCGAAGGGCTCACCGAATCCGAGGCGGAGCTCTACTCGCCCGAGGCGCACGGCTCCTTCCCGCTGCACTGGATGGCCGTCGACCGGTCCGTGCTCGCCACCGACTCCGCCTGGACCGAACAGGGCCGCACCCGCACCGCCGGTCACCTCACCGCCCGCCTCGCCGGCGACCTCGCCCTCCCCGGCGACACCGCCGCCCTGCCCCTGCACCCCTGGCAGGCACGCGAGCTGCTCCACCGGCCCGCCGTCGCCGAACTGCTGTCCGCCGGCCTCCTCCACGACCTGGGTTCCCACGGCGCCCCGTGGCACCCCACCTCCTCCGTCCGGACCGTTTGCCGGCCCGGCGTCCCGGTCATGCTCAAGCTGTCCCTCGGCGTACGCATCACCAACTCCCGCCGCGAGAACCTCCGCAAGGAACTCCACCGTGGAGTCGAGGTGCACCGGCTGCTGCGCACCGGCCTCGCCGAGCAGTGGCAGGCCGCCCACCCCGGCTTCGACATCGTGCGCGACCCGGCGTGGCTGGCCGTCGACACCCCGTCCGGCGAGCCCGTCCCCGGTCTCGACGTCATGCTCCGCCACAACCCCTTCGCCCTCGGCGACGACGCGGTCTGCCTCGCCGGCCTCACCGCCCCGCGCCCCTGGCCCGGCGGCCCCCGGATGCGGTCGCGCCTGGCCGTCGTCGTGTCCCGGCTCGCCGCCCGCACCGGCCGCCCCACCGGAGCCGTCGCCGCCGAGTGGTTCCTGCGCTACCTCGACCAGGTCGTCCGCCCGGTCCTGTGGCTCGACGGCACGGCCGGGGTCGCCCTGGAGGCCCACCAGCAGAACACCCTGGTGATCCTCGACCCGGACGGCTGGCCCCGGGGCGGCCGCTACCGCGACAACCAGGGCTACTACTTCCGCGAGTCGCACCGCGAGGCCCTGGAGCGCAGGCTCCCCGGCATCGGCACCCGCAGCGACACCTTCGTCCCCGACGACGTCACCGACGAACGGTTCGCCTACTACCTCGGCATCAACAACGTCCTCGGCCTGATCGGGGCCTTCGGCGCCCAGCGCCTCGCCGACGAACAGCTCCTCCTCGCCGCCTTCCGGCAGTTCCTCACCACCAGCACCGGTCTCGGCTCCCCCCTGCCCACCCGCCTCCTGGAGAGCCCCACCCTGCGCTGCAAGGCCAACCTCCTGACCCGGCTGCACGGCCTCGACGAGCTCGTCGGCCCCGTCGACACCCAGTCCGTGTACGTCGCCGTCGCCAACCCCCTCCGCCGCTGACGCGAACCGCACCCCCCGACCGCCGAGAGGACAGTGCCCGTGCCTCCCACCGATGCGAGTGCCGACACCGGACCCGGCTCCCGCGCGCCGGCCGGCCCCGGCACGGAGGACACCCTGGAACTCCGGCTGCCCGACGAACTCCTCACGCTGTTCCGCGCGGACGAGCCGGGCCCCGGACACCGGCGGCCGGTCGGGGCCGACGACGACCTCCTCGACACCGTCGCCGACTGGGGCCCCGCCACCACGCCCCTCGGGCCCTTCCGGCTCGTCCCCGTGCGACGGGAACGCGACCGCGACCTCATCAGCCGGTGGATGAACGACCCGGCGGTCGCGGCCTTCTGGGAACTGGCCGGTCCCGCATCGGTCACCGACGCCCACCTACGCGCCCAACTCGACGGCGACGGACGCAGCGTGCCCTGCCTGGGCGTACTCGGCGCCACCCCCATGAGCTACTTCGAGATCTACCGTGCCGACCTCGACCCCCTGGCCCGGCACTATCCGGCCCGTCCCCACGACACCGGCATCCACCTGCTCATCGGGGGCGTCACCGACCGAGGGCGGGGCGTCGGCACCACCCTGCTCCAGGCGGTCTCGAACCTCGTGCTCGACAATCGCCCGCGCTGCGCCCGTGTCATCGCCGAACCCGACCTCCGCAACACCCCCTCCGTCTCCGCCTTCCTGAGCGCCGGTTTCCGTTTCTCCGCCGAACTCGACCTCCCCGACAAGCGAGCCGCCCTGATGATCCGTGACCGCTCCCTGCGACACCTGCTGTGAACAGCACGCTGCTCCACATACATCGCTCGACCCGCATCGGTTCCACCCGGAGGAGTCCCTGTGCCGAAACCCCCTGTCACGTCCGACTCCGCGGAGCCGCCCGCCCCGCCGACCGCCGCCGGCCCGCCCGAACTCAACCCCGGGGCCTGGCGCCGGGCCTCGCGGGAGCTCCTCGCCAAGATGCTCGGCGAGTTCGCCTACGAGGAGATCATCGAGCCGGTCCCGCCGACCACCACGCCTGACGGCGGCGGGACCGTCCCCGGCCGCGACCGGACCCCGGCGGACGGCGGCGGGACCGTCCCCGGCGACGACCCGACCGCGACGGAGGGCCGGCCGCCGACGGACCCGTACACCCTGCGGCTGGACGACGGGTCCGTGCTCACCTTCGCCGCACGCCGCACCGCCTACGGCAGCTGGCGGGTCGACCCCCGCTCGATCGACCGTGACGGACGCCCCTTCACCGACCCGCTGGACTTCCTCGTACGGGCCCGCCATCTGCTCCGCCTCGACGGGGCCACGCTCGGGCACCTCCTCCGCGAGCTGACCGTCACCCTCGCCGCCGACGCCCGGCTGCACCACACCGCCTCCCCGGCCGCCCACCTCGCCGACCTCGGTTACGCGGAGCTCGAAGGCCACCAGACCGGCCACCCCTGGATCGTGTTCAACAAGGGCCGCATCGGGTTCTCCGCGGCCGACGCCGCCCGGTGGGCGCCCGAGGCCCGCCGGGCGGCCCCGCTGCCCTGGATCGCGGTCAGCACGGCACTCGCCGCCTACCGGGGCGTCCCCGCGCTCGACACCCCCGAGCACCTCTACGAGCGGGAGCTCGGCCCCGCCGTGCGCGACGCGTTCGCCGCCGAGCTCCGCGCCCGCGGCCTCGACCCCGCCGCGTACCTCTACCTCCCCGTGCACCCCTGGCAGTGGGACGAGGTGCTGCTGCCGCTGTACGCGCCCGCCATCGCCGAAGGGGCGATCGTGCCGCTCCCCGCCGACGGCGACCTCCGGCTGCCGCAGCAGTCCATCCGCACGTTCCTCAACGTCAGCCGACCCGACCGGTTCAGCGTGAAGCTGCCGCTGTCCGTCCTCAACACCCTCGTCTGGCGCGGGCTGCCGACCGAGCGCACCCTCGCGGCGCCCGCCGTCACCTCCTGGGTCCACGCGCTGCGCGACACCGACCCCTTCCTGCGCGACGAGTGCGGGGTGATCCTCCTCGGCGAGGTCGCCTCCGTCGCGGTCGAGCACCCCCTGTACGACCACCTCCCCGAGGCGCCGTACCAGTACAAGGAGCTGCTCGGCGCGATCTGGCGCGAACCGCTGCGCCTGCCGCCCGGTGAGCGCGCCCGTACCCTCGCCTCCCTCCTCCACACCGACACCGACGGCCGCTCCTTCACCGCGGAGCTGGTGGCCCGGTCGGGAATCGGCCCCAGCGCGTGGCTGCGCCACCTGTTCGCCGCCCTGCTGCCCCCCTTGCTGCACTTCCTGTACCGCTACGGCACCGTCTTCTCCCCGCACGGCGAGAACACCATCGTCGTCTTCAACGACCAGGACGTCCCCGTACGACTGGCGATCAAGGACTTCGTCGACGACATCAACGTCAGCGCCCATCCCGTCCCCGAGCACGACACGATGCCGGACGACGTACGGGCCGTGCTGCTCACCGAGGAGCCGGGTTTCCTCACCCAGTTCATCCACTCCGGGCTCTTCGTCGGGGTCTTCCGCTACCTGGCGCCCCTCTGCGAAGAGCAACTCGGTGTCCTGGAGCGGGACTTCTGGTCACTCGTACGGGCGGAGATCCTCCGCCACCAGGCCCGCTTCCCCGAGCTGAAGGACCGCTACGAGCTGTTCGACCTGCTCACACCGCGTATCGAGCGGTTGTGCCTGAACCGCAACCGACTGCACCTGGACGGTTACCGCGACCGGGCGCAGCGACCGCACGCCGCCGTGCACGGCACCGTCCCCAATCCCCTCGCGTGACCCGGTTGTCAGTGCCGCGCCGTAGGGTGGACGCGCTATGACGAAGCCATCCCTCCCCGAGCTCCTCCACGCCGCCGTCACCGCCGTCGGCGGCGTGGAACGACCAGGCCAGGTCACCATGGCCGAGGCCGTGGCGCAGGCCATCGACGACGGCTCCCACCTCCTGGTCCAGGCCGGCACCGGCACCGGAAAGTCGCTGGGCTACCTGGTGCCCGCGCTCGCGCACGGGGACCGGGTCGTGGTCGCCACCGCGACGCTCGCCCTCCAGCGGCAGCTGGTCGAGCGGGACCTGCCGCGCACGGTGGACGCCCTCCACCCGCAGCTGCGGCGGCGCCCGGAGTTCGCCATGCTCAAGGGGCGGTCGAACTACCTGTGCCTGCACCGGCTCCATGAGGGCGTCCCGCAGGAGGAGGAGGACGGCCTCTTCGACCCCTTCGAGGCGGCGGCGCCGACCAGCAAGCTCGGCCAGGACCTGCTGCGGCTGCGCGACTGGTCCGACGACACCGAGACCGGGGACCGGGACGACCTGACCCCCGGTGTCTCCGACCGCGCCTGGGCGCAGGTGTCGGTCACCTCCCGCGAATGCCTGGGCGCCTCGAAGTGCGCGTACGGGGCGGAGTGCTTCGCCGAGGCCGCCCGGGAGCGCGCCAAGCTCGCCGACGTGGTCGTCACCAACCACGCGCTGCTCGCCATCGACGCCATCGAGGGCGCCCCCGTGCTGCCGCAGCACGAGGTGCTGATCGTCGACGAGGCGCACGAGCTGGTCTCCCGGGTCACCGGCGTCGCCACCGGCGAGCTCACGCCCGGCCAGGTCAACCGCGCCGTCCGCCGGGCGGCCAAGCTGGTCGACGAGAAGGTCGCCGATCAGCTCCAGACGGCCGCCGAGGGGTTCGAGCGGCTGATGGAGCTCGCCCTGCCCGGCCGGCTGGAGGAGGTCCCGGAGGACCTCGGGTACGCGCTGATGGCGCTGCGGGACGCGGCGCGGGCGGTCATCTCGTCCCTGGGCTCGACGCGCGACAAGTCGGTCCAGGACGAGGACGCGGTCCGCAAGCAGGCCATGGCCTCCGTGGAGACCGTGCACGACGTCGCCGAGCGGATCACACAGGGCTCCGAGTACGACGTCGTCTGGTACGAGCGGCACGACCGGTTCGGCGCGTCCCTGCGGGTGGCGCCGCTGTCCGTCTCGGGCCTGCTGCGGGAGAAGCTGTTCTCCGAGCGGTCGGTGGTCCTGACCTCCGCCACGCTGAAGCTCGGCGGCGACTTCAACGGCGTCGGGGCCTCGCTGGGCCTGCCCCCGGAGGGCACTGTCGGCACCGAGGACGAGGACGTACCGGTGTGGAAGGGCCTCGACGTCGGCTCGCCCTTCGACTACCCCAAGCAAGGCATCCTGTACGTCGCCCGGCACCTGGCCACGCCGGGCCGGGAGGGCAGCCGCGGCGACATGATGGACGAGCTCGCCGAGCTGGTCGAAGCGGCCGGCGGCCGTACGCTCGGCCTTTTCTCGTCCATGCGGGCGGCCCAGGCCGCCGCCGAGGAGCTGCGGGGCAGGCTCGACAAGCCGATCCTGCTCCAGGGCGAGGACACCCTGGGCGAACTGATCAAGAACTTCGCGAACGACGCGGAGACCTGCCTCTTCGGCACACTGTCGTTGTGGCAGGGCGTGGACGTTCCCGGGCCGAACTGCCAGCTGGTGGTCATGGACCGCATCCCGTTCCCCCGGCCCGACGACCCGCTGATGAGCGCCCGCCAGAAGGCCGTCGAGGAAGCGGGCGGCAACGGCTTCATGGCCGTCGCCGCGACGCACGCGGCGCTGCTGATGGCCCAGGGCGCGGGCCGGCTGGTCCGTGCCACGGGCGACCGCGGGGTGGTGGCCGTGCTGGATCCGCGGCTGGCCAATGCCCGGTACGGCAGCTACCTGCGCGCTTCACTGCCCGACTTCTGGTACACCACGGACCGCAACCAGGTGCGTCGCTCCCTCGCCGCCATCGACGCCGCCGCGAAGGCGGCCGACGCCTAGCCCTTCTCCTGCGATCACCTTCATGGGGGTGTGCGAGCTTGTCCGCCATGACCGGGCTCGGAGCCGCCGCCTGGCCGCCGGTCCCGACAGAAACCGAACGGCTCGTGCTCCGCGCGTCCGAGGCGCGGGACCGTGCGGCGTCCATCGAGCTGTTCGCATCGCCGGAGGTGGGCACCTACATCGGTGGCTCTCGACCGCGTGATGAGCTGGAACGCGTGGTGCCCGAGGTGCCGGGGTGCCGCCCGGGCCTGTTCGTGGTCGAGCTCGGCGGAGCGATGGTCGGCATGGTCACGCTGGGCCGGCGCGGCCCGGAGCGCCCCGGTCACGTCCGGCCGGAGGCCGGGGAGGCCGAGCTCGGTCATCTGTTCCTGCCGGAGGCGTGGGGACGCGGGTACGCCGCCGAGGCGTGCGCGGCGGTTCTTCGCTGGTTCGCCGACGCCCTTCCCGGTGAGCCGGTGGTGCTCTGCACCAGGACCGCCAACGACCGCGCGATGCGCCTCGCGGCGAGGCTGGGGTTCACCGAGGTGGAGCGGTTCGAGGAGTACGGCGCCGAGCAGTGGTTCGGCGTGTGGCGCCCGGCCGCTCCGTCCGGTTGAGCAGGCCGCTGCGGCCCCGGTCGGAACAGAGGTAGGGCCCCGGGACCGGCGCAGTGGGTCCCGGGGCCCGGTCGGAGCCGGCGCGCGGTGTCATACGCGCCGCAGTACTGCCACCACCTTGCCGAGGATCGTCGCCTCGTCGCCCGGGATCGGCTGGTAGGCCGCGTTGTGCGGGAGCAGCCACACATGGCCGTCCTCGCGCTTGAAGCGCTTGACCGTGGCCTCGCCGTCCAGCATCGCGGCCACGATGTCACCGTTCTCCGCGACCGGCTGGCGACGCACGGTCACCCAGTCGCCGTCGCAGATCGCGGCCTCGATCATCGAGTCGCCGACGACCTTCAGCACGAAGAGCTCTCCGTCACCGACCAGCTGGCGGGGGAGGGGGAACACGTCCTCCACCGACTCCTCGGCGAGGATGGGCCCACCGGCGGCGATACGGCCGACCAGCGGGACGTACGACGCGGCGGGCTTGCCCGTGGTGTCGGTCGGCTGGGTGCTCGGCTGGTCCGAACCCCGGACCTCGTAGGCCCTGGGCCGGTGCGGGTCCCTGCGCAGGAAGCCCTTCCGCTCCAGCGCCATCAGCTGGTGGGCGACCGACGAGGTGCTGGACAGTCCCACCGCCTGGCCGATCTCCCGCATCGACGGCGGGTAACCGCGCCGCTGCACCGAGTCCCGGATGACCTCGATGACCCGCCGCTGCCGGTCGGTGAGGCCGGAACTGTCCGCCCGGATGCCTGGAGGTCGCCCGGGCAGCGAACGCGTGGGCTTGGGCCCTTCCGCGCTCGTGGTCGCTTCATTCATGGCATGCACCGGCTCGAGTCGGCTCTGGGAACGGTCCTGGGCAGTGATGGTGGCACTGTCTGCGGTGGTGGTCACGTCGGCCCCTCTCGAATGGTCTCCCTAGCTGGACAACGGTAGTTGCTTTCGAAAGGTTGCGCCAAACACACGTTCGAGTGAAAAATCGTAGATTGGCTTACATGTGCGTGTGCCGAGGTGTATGTGCGATCACCGGCCGACTGTTTCCGGCCGCCGTGCCGCGGTCACCACCGTAACGGCATCACCGCCCGAGCACACCGGCGCCCCCGTGTGAGGGCTTCGCGTGACACCTTTCCGGGGGCTCCTCGGCCGGCCGCGCGGCGGTCTCCGGGAGCCCTTCCGGCCCTTCCGGCGGGGCGGATCCGCGACTCTTTCCGACCCTCCCCGGCCGGCCGCCGCGGGCCCCCGCGATCCGTCGCGCCGCGCGCCTCCCGTAGGCTCTGAGGCAGTCCCCGAAGTCACGACGCGCGACACGCGCTGTGTGTCGAAAAGGCGGCTCGACCCCAGATCTAGTGGTTGTATTGGCCCGGCCGCCCACAAGTTGTGGTCCCCCGGTCTTTCGGGGGCGTGGCCATCGCCTATGCTTGTGGCTGCTTCGAGGGGCCCTCACCGGCCCTGGCGAGGCTATTCAGTCGTGCTGTGAAGGAGGGTTGGGAGATGCACTGCCCCTTCTGCAGGCACCCCGACAGTCGTGTCGTCGACAGTCGCACCACCGACGACGGGACGGCCATCCGCCGCCGCCGCCAGTGCCCCGACTGCTCCCGCCGTTTCACCACGGTGGAGACCGCGTCGCTCATGGTGATCAAGCGCAGTGGGGTCACCGAGCCCTTCAGTCGCTCCAAGGTCATTTCCGGAGTGCGCAAGGCGTGCCAGGGGCGGCCGGTCACCGAGGACGCCCTCGCCAAGCTCGGCCAGCGGGTCGAGGAGGCGGTGCGCGCCACCGGCAGCGCGGAGCTGACCACTCACGACGTCGGGCTCGCCATACTCGGACCGCTGCAGGAGCTCGACCTCGTCGCGTACCTGCGCTTCGCGTCCGTGTACCGGGCGTTCGACTCGCTCGAGGACTTCGAGGCCGCCATCGCGGAGCTCCGCGACCGGCGGCCCCCCGCGGAGGGCGACGGGACCGGCGCGACCCCCGGGGTCCCGGTTCCCGCGACCGCCGCGGACTGATCGTCCGGTCCGGCGTGCGGCCGGCGATCAGCCGCTGAGCGGCACATAGACGTGTCACGGGTGCTGTGCGTGGTGCCCGGGACAACAGACAGAAAGCGTGCCTTGGGAAGATCTGGGCACTTCAGCGTGTTTTGCCCGTATATGGGAGGCGGCATGACAGAGACGGCGAGCGGCCCGACGCGAGGGTCCCGTACCAAGGGAACCAAGGTGAACAAGGGTCTGCGTATCGAGCGCATCCACACCACCCCCGGCGTGCATCCGTACGACGAGGTCGCGTGGGAGCGTCGTGACGTCGTCATGACCAACTGGCGCGACGGCTCGGTCAACTTCGAGCAGCGTGGCGTCGAGTTCCCCGACTTCTGGTCGGTGAACGCGGTCAACATCGTCACCAGCAAGTACTTCCGCGGGGCCGTCGGCACCCCGCAGCGCGAGACCGGTCTCAAGCAGCTGATCGACCGGATCGTGAAGACGTACCGCAAGGCCGGTGAGGACTACAACTACTTCGCCTCGCCCGCCGACGCCGAGATCTTCGAGCACGAACTGGCCTACGCCCTCCTGCACCAGATCTTCAGCTTCAACTCCCCGGTGTGGTTCAACGTCGGCACGCCGCAGCCCCAGCAGGTGTCCGCCTGCTTCATCCTGTCCGTCGACGACTCCATGGAGTCGATCCTCGACTGGTACAAGGAAGAGGGCATGATCTTCAAGGGCGGCTCCGGTGCCGGCCTGAACCTCTCCCGCATCCGCTCCTCCAAGGAGCTGCTCTCCTCCGGCGGCAACGCCTCCGGTCCGGTCTCCTTCATGCGCGGCGCCGACGCCTCCGCCGGAACGATCAAGTCGGGTGGCGCCACCCGCCGCGCGGCCAAGATGGTCATCCTCGACGTCGACCACCCCGACATCGAGGACTTCATCGAGACCAAGGTCAAGGAGGAGGAGAAGATCCGCGCCCTGCGCGACGCGGGCTTCGACATGGACCTGGGCGGCGACGACATCACGTCCGTCCAGTACCAGAACGCCAACAACTCCGTCCGTGTGAACGACGAGTTCATGAAGGCCGTGGAGTCCGGCGGCAAGTTCGGCCTGCGCGCCCGTATGACCGGCGAGGTCATCGAGGAGGTCGAGGCCAAGGCGCTCTTCCGCAAGATGGCCGAGGCCGCCTGGGCCTGCGCCGACCCGGGCATCCAGTACGACGACACGATCAACCGCTGGCACACGTGCCCGGAGTCCGGCCGCATCAACGGCTCGAACCCCTGCAGCGAGTACATGCACCTGGACAACACCTCGTGCAACCTCGCCTCGCTGAACCTGATGAAGTTCCTCAAGGACGACGGCAAGGGCAACCAGTCGTTCGACTCGGAGCGCTTCGCCAAGGTCGTCGAGCTGGTCATCACCGCGATGGACATCTCCATCTGCTTCGCGGACTTCCCCACCCAGAAGATCGGTGAGAACACCCGCGCCTTCCGCCAGCTGGGCATCGGCTACGCCAACCTCGGCGCCCTCCTCATGGCGACGGGCCACGCGTACGACTCCGACGGTGGCCGCGCTCTCGCCGGCGCCATCACCTCGCTGATGACGGGCACCTCCTACCGGCGCTCCGCCGAGCTGGCCGCGGTCGTCGGCCCGTACGACGGCTACGCCCTCAACGCCGAGCCGCACAAGCGCGTCATGCGGCAGCACGCCGACGCCAACGCCAAGGCCGTCCGCGTGGACGACCTGGACACCCCGATCTGGGCCGCCGCCACGGAGGCCTGGCAGGACGTGATCCGCCTCGGCGAGAAGAACGGCTTCCGCAACGCCCAGGCGTCCGTCATCGCCCCGACCGGCACCATCGGCCTGGCGATGTCCTGCGACACCACCGGCCTGGAGCCCGACCTCGCGCTGGTCAAGTTCAAGAAGCTGGTCGGCGGCGGCTCGATGCAGATCGTCAACGGCACCGTGCCGCAGGCGCTGCGCCGCCTCGGCTACCAGGAGGAGCAGATCGAGGCGATCGTCGCCCACATCGCCGAGCACGGCAATGTGATCGACGCGCCGGCTCTCAAGCAGGAGCACTACGAGGTCTTCGACTGCGCCATGGGCGAGCGCTCCATCTCCGCGATGGGCCACGTCCGGATGATGGCCGCGATCCAGCCCTGGATCTCCGGCGCGCTCTCCAAGACGGTCAACCTCCCCGAGACGGCCACCGTCGAGGATGTCGAGGAGGTCTACTTCGAGGCGTGGAAGATGGGCGTCAAGGCGCTCGCCATCTACCGTGACAACTGCAAGGTCGGCCAGCCCCTCTCCGCCAAGAAGAAGGAGCAGGAGAAGGCCGAGGTGACCGAGAAGGCCGAGGAGACGATCCGCGCGGCGGTCGAGAAGGTCGTCGAGTACCGCCCCGTCCGCAAGCGCCTCCCCAAGGGACGCCCCGGCATCACCACCTCCTTCACGGTGGGTGGCGCCGAGGGCTACATGACCGCCAACTCCTACCCGGACGACGGTCTCGGCGAGGTCTTCCTGAAGATGTCGAAGCAGGGTTCGACGCTCGCGGGCATGATGGACGCCTTCTCCATCGCCGTCTCGGTGGGCCTCCAGTACGGTGTGCCGCTGGAGACGTACGTCTCGAAGTTCACCAACATGCGCTTCGAGCCGGCCGGTATGACGGACGACCCGGACGTGCGGATGGCGCAGTCGATCGTCGACTACATCTTCCGCCGCCTGGCGCTGGACTTCCTGCCCTTCGAGACCCGCTCGGCGCTCGGCATCCACTCGGCCGAGGAGCGTCAGCGCCACCTGGAGACCGGTTCGTACGAGCCGGCTGACGACGAGGTGGACGTCGAGGGCCTGGCCCAGTCCGCCCCGCGCCAGCAGGAGGCCCCGAAGGCCGTCGCGGCCGCCGCGCCGGTGAAGGCGGAGGCGGAGGTGCCCGCACCCAAGCAGGCGCACACCTCGGCGGAGCTCGTCGAGATGCAGCTGGGCATCAGCGCCGACGCGCCGCTGTGCTTCTCGTGCGGTACCAAGATGCAGCGGGCCGGTTCCTGCTACATCTGCGAGGGCTGCGGCTCCACCAGCGGCTGCAGCTGACAGCGTTCGCGGACGGTCGGCCGGTGGTGTGTGCCGACGCGCCCGTCGGATGAGCGGAACGGGAGGACCGGGACATCCGGTCCTCCCGTTCCGCTCGGTGCGTCCGGCCGGATCAGGCCGCCAGGTCGGGCCGGGGGCTCAGGCCGGATCAGGCCGGTTCCGAGCCCATGAGCCGGGTGAACGACTGCGGGTCGGCGTCGAAGCCCCGGACGGCACGGCGCCAGCCCCAGCCCCCCGTACCGTCACGGAGGAACTCCGCCACCGTCACGGCAGTGGCGTCGCCGAGATCGGCGAAGTCGTAGCGGTCCAGCTCCCGGTAGCCCTCCTTCACGAGGACCAGGGCGTTCGCTACCTCGCCGAACGTGGTGCGGCCGCCGCCCTGCTGTATGGCCACGCCCACCATCACGCGCGCGTAGGCGGGGGACAGTCGGTTCAGCTCCAGCGTCATGGCCTCGTCGAAACCGAAGCCCTGACCGTTGCGGCTCTCCCTCTGGAGGGTGATGGTCCCGTCCGGGGAACGGCTGCCGAAATGCACCAGGTAGGCGGGCGCGCCATGGGGCTCCTCGGCCCGGTAGACGGCGGCGATGATGTCGAGGTCACGATCGGGGGATCCGGCCGGGCTCGGATCCCACTTGAGTGTCACCTCGACCTTGCCGACCCCCTTGTTGGCACTGCTCACGGGATACCCCTCTCTCGTACGGGCGGTCAACTGCCCGTCGCACACGGCTGCTTGCCCATGGTGTCACGCGCGGTCAGTGCGGGATCCGTCGTGCGGGTCGCTGCCGCGGCAGCTCGTCCCGGAAGGCCTCGATGCGGCTGCCGACCTGGCGGATGAGATGCGTGTCCTCGATACGGTCCAGATACAGGCAGCGGCGGGCCACGCCCGCCAGCTCGAAGACGAAGTAGATGCCCATGAGCGGGTTGACGAACAGCTCACTGCCCCGGGTACGGGACGTGAACCGAACGTCCCCGAAAGAGCCCTCGACGGCGGCCGCTATGGAACCGTTGACGATGCTCGGGAAATCGGGCGTACGACTACGGGCGTGGGCGACCGCGTCCACGAAGAGAGCACCCTCACGGGTCGCGCGCGGCACGGAGAAGGCGCCCAGGTAGGCGCCGTCCCGCTCCAGGGCGGCGATGTTCTCCAGGACCAGGCCGTGGCTGACGCCGTGGTACGCGTCGACGCCGAAGCCGATCGAGGCGACGAGACGCTCCGGCACCTCCAGGCCGGCGAGCGCGGCGACACTGGTCAGGTCCTCCTCCGGGGTACCGAGCCCGGACTCGTCACCCCGCATGAGGATGTCGGTCCCGCCGTCGACCAGGACGACCGCGTCGATGGCGTAGTGCTCGATCAGCGCCCGGTACGCCGCACGCAGCGGCTGTACCCCGACGCGGGCGAAGGCGTGGACGGTGCTGGGGAGGTTGTGGAGCGCGAGCCACTGGGCGAGGGTGCGCTCCGGGAAGTACGTCTGGTGCGGCGCCGAACCGGGGGTGACGACCGCGACGTCCGGCGCGAGCCAGGAGTCGGGGGGGAGGCCCTCGATCGAGCTGAACGCCAGGTTGGCGAGGTGGACCTCCTTGCCCTGGTGGCGCAGCGACAGGGCCAGCGGGAGGCCCGCGTAGATGTCGAAGCCGCCCCCGGCGCCCGCCACGAGGACGCGTTCGGCGGATTCGAGGCGTGCGAAGAGCGGGTTCAGGTGCAGCGCGGTCATCCGGTCATTGTGCCGGGGCGATCGATCCGGGAACGGGTGTTCGTGCGAGGCCGGTGGCCGATGGGGGTGCGTGCTCGGGACCGGGACCGGGGCGGGGCCCGGCGCCGTACGATGGCGCGGTGCTGGTCAAGTGGATTCGCTGCACCGTGGTGGACCGTCGTGGGTTCGAGCGGGGGCAGCGGAAGTGGGCGGGGCTGCTGGGTGAGCCGGGGTTCCGGGGGCAGGGGGGCGGCTGGAGCCGGAGCCGACCCGGTGTCGCCCATGTGTTCTCGTTCTGGGAGAGCCGGCCCTTCTACGACTCGTTCATGGCACGCTCCCACGATCGGCTGGCGGCCACGCAGTCGGGCACGTACAAGGACACGCAGGTCAAGCTGTTCGATCACCGCTTCGACGTGAAGACGGGGTTCGAGCCAAGGTTCACGGACGCCGATGTCGTCCGCGTCGCGCACAGCAGGATCCGCGAGGACCGGGTCGAGCACTACGCGCTGATGCAGGAGAAGGTGTGGAACCCGGCGATGGCCGGTTCGCCGGGCATGCTGCGCGGGCTGTTCGGGGAGGCACCGGGCAACGAGTTCCTGGTGCTGTCGATGTGGCGGTCGGCGGCCGAGCACGGCAAGTACCGCACGGAGCGGGTGGAGCGGCTGGCGTTGCGCGCCCAGATCGAGGCGGACGTCGCGGCGCTGACGGGGGACGTCGTGGACCTCGAAGCCGCGTGGACGGTGTGAGGCGCCGGGGAGGGCAGCGCGAGTGGGCGCGTGAGGCGGGGCGGAACCACGCGTGGGTGAGGCGGGTGGAGCCGGCGGCCCGGAGGGTACGCCGGATGGCGCCCGGACACGGGGCCGGTGGGGCCCCGCCGGAGCGGGCGATCTAGGGTCGGGACATGGCACGACCGCGGCGCATCGTTCTCGTACGGCACGGCGAATCGGAGGGCAACGCCGACGACACCGTGTACGAACGCGAGCCCGACCACGCGCTGGCCCTCACCGACCTGGGACGGCGCCAGGCCGAGAAGACGGGCGAGCGGCTGCGGGCCCTGTTCGGGGACGAACGGGTGAGCGTCTACATCTCGCCGTACCGTCGCACCCACGAGACCTACCGGCTGTTCCGGCTGGACCCGGCGCTCGTGCGGGTCCGGGAGGAGCCGCGGCTGCGCGAGCAGGACTGGGGGAACTGGCAGGACCGGAACGACGTCCGGCTCCAGAAGGCGTACCGGGGCGCGTACGGTCACTTCTTCTACCGGTTCGCCCAGGGCGAGTCGGGGGCGGACGTGTACGACCGGGTCGGGGCGTTCCTGGAGAGCCTCCACCGCAGCTTCGAGGCGCCCGACCACCCGCCGAACGTCCTGCTGGTCACGCACGGCCTGACGATGAGGCTCTTCTGCATGCGCTGGTTCCACTGGACGGTCGCCGACTTCGAGTCGCTGACCAACCCGCGCAACGGCGACACCCGGATGCTTCTCCTCGGTGAGGACGGGCGGTACGCCCTTGACCGGCCGTTCGAGCGCTGGCGAGCCCCCGAGCCGTACGGCACCACCGGATAGAGTGGCAGGGCGATGACCGCTGATTCCTCCTCCGAGCGGCGCTTCGAACGCGCCCTGGCCAGCCTGCGCGGGCTGGCCGTGGGAGACGCCCTGGGCTCCCAGTTCTTCGTACCCGCCAACTATCCGATGCTGAAGCGGCGCGAGCTGCCGCCCGAGCCCTGGCAGTGGACCGACGACACGGAGATGGCCTGCTCGGTGCTGGCCGTCCTCGCCGAGCACGGCCGCGTCGACCAGGACGCCCTCGCCCTGTCGTTCGCCCACCACCACGACTTCGACCGGGGGTACGGGCCCGCGGTCAACCGCATGCTCCGGCTGATCCGGGAGGGCGGCGACTGGCGGGAACTGGCCGCCGGCCTCTTCAAGGGGCAGGGATCCTGGGGGAACGGCGCCGCCATGCGCATCGCCCCGCTGGGCGCCTGGTACGCCGACGATCCGGAGCAGGCGACGCACCAGGCCGAGATCTCCTCGTACACCACCCATCAGCACCGGGAGGCCGTCGTGGGCTGCATGGCGGTCGCGGCCGCCGCCGCCCTCGCGGCCGACCCGGCCGGACCGCCCGAGCCGGGGGACCTGCTCGACGGAGTCGTCGCGCTGGTGCCCCGCAGCGCGGTCGGTGCCGGGCTGCGCCGCGCCCGCGACATGCTCGACTACGACGACGCGGCGACGGTCGCCGCCGTGCTCGGCAGCGGCCGGCGCACGAGCGCCCACGACACCGTCCCGTTCGCGCTGTGGTCCGCCGCCCGTGCCCTCGGCGACTTCGAGCGGGCGTTCTGGACCACCGCGCAGGTGGGCGGTGACGTCGACACGACGTGCGCCATCGCCGGGGGCGTGGTGGCCGCGACGGCGGCCGGGGCACCGCCCGCCACGTGGCTGGACCGTACGGAGGCGTTGCCCGACTGGCTGCCCGCCGGACCGGTCGGTCGCTGACGGCTGCCCGCCGGGCCGCCGTTCGGCGGCGGTGGGCGCTCGGGTGGCGGGTGCGTGTTCGGCGGTGGGTGGGCGTTTCGGCGTCAGTGTCACGGTCCTGCCACAGCGCGGAGGCCGACCGGGATCGGGACCGTTTCCGGGCTACCCTGTCGGCCACGCCGCCGCTTTGATCATGACAAGTGCGCGCTGACCAGACGCCGGGGCCGTACGGCATTGCCGCTTCGAGGTGTGCGGGCCCCGGTCGGGAGGGGGTCCCGTGCCAGACACGCCGTCCGAAACGCCATTGCCATCGCCATCGCCGTCCCCTGAATCGCAGCCGTCGCGGGGAACGCAGGGAACGCCGTCGTCGCCGGCCGCCGGGTCGCAGCCGGCCGCGCAGCAGCCCCGACCGCAGGAGCAGTCACAGCCGTCCGCGCCGGTACCGGAGGACTCACGGCCACCGGAAGCCCCGACGGCCTCGGCCACCCCTCATGTCTCGCCGACCCCAGCGGTCCCGGCGCCCACTCCGGTCCCGGCGCCGCCACCCGCCACTCCGTCTGCGTCGCCCCCACCGGCCCCGGCCCCGGTGCCGCCACCGGCCACTCCGGCCCTACCGGCCACTCCGGCCCCGGTGCCGCCACCCGCAACCCCGGCCCCGCCGCCCCCACCGGCCCCGGCGCCACCAGACTCAGCGGCCACAGGGGTCACAGCGTCCCCGGCGGCGACCACGGCCGACGCCCGGGCGCGTGCGGGAGCCGCGTCCGGGCCCGCGTCGGCGCCCGGCCCGCAGGCTCCGGTTCAGCCGGGGTACCGGCCCTCGTCACCGCCACCGGTCGACACCTGGCTGACCCGCATACGCCCGCGCCCGCCCGGCCCCGTACCGGTGGCCGCCCTCTGGTCGGCCCTGGCCACCGCTGTCCTCAGCGCGCTCCTGCTCGGTGACGGCCTCGGACTGAACCTGCTGCTGGTCGCCCTGCCGGCGAGCCTCACGGCCTACTTCGCCGCCGTGGCGGCCGGCCGCCGCGTCCGGCCCTGGACGCTGGTCTGGGGGCTCGGCGGTCTCGCCCTCCTCGCGGTGCCCGCCCTCCGCGACGCCGGCTGGCCCACCTTCCTCGCCGTCGTCTCCGCCCTGGGCCTCGGGTCGCTCGCCCTGCACGGGAGCCGCGACTGGCGCGGCATCCTCTTCAGCCCCTTCGGCCTTTTCGACTCGATCGTCCCCGGCCTGCTCTGGGCCTGGCGCGGACTGCGAGAGCGGGCCGGCGGCGCCCAGGGGCGCGTGGGTCCCATGCTGCGTACCGTCGCGGTGGCCGTGGGCCTGCTGGTCGTGTTCGGCGCGCTCTTCGCGGGCGCCGACGCCGCCTTCGCCGACCTGCTCGGTTCCCTCGCTCCGGACGTGTCGGTCACCGAGGGACCCTGGCGGACCCTCCTGTTCGTCCTCGGGCTGCTGGGCGCGCTCGCCGCCGCCCGGACGGCCGCCGCCCCGCTGCGGTGGGACCGCCTGAAGGCCCGGCCGGGCCGCCCGCGAGCCCGCCTGGAGTGGGCGCTTCCGCTCATCGTGCTCGACCTGCTCTTCGCCGTCTTCAACGCCGTCCAGCTCACCGTGCTCTTCGGCGGGTACGAGAAGGTGCTGAGGCAGACCGGCCTCACCTACGCCGAGTACGCGCGTCAGGGTTTCTGGCAGCTCCTCTGGGCCACCCTGCTCACCATCGCCGTCATCGGCCTGGCGCTGCGGTGGGCACCCCGCGGCGGCGCCCGCGACCGCACGCTGGTCCGCTCGGTGCTGGGCACCCTCTGCCTGCTCACCCTGGTGGTGGTGGCGTCGGCGCTGCGGCGGATGGACCTGTACGTCGATGCGTACGGACTCACGCGGCTGCGGGTCTCGGTGGCCGCCATGGAGCTGTGGCTCGGTGTCGTCCTCGTGCTGATCATGGCGGCCGGTGTCGTGGGCGCGCGTCGGCTGCACCTGCCTCGCGCCGTCGCCGTGAGCGCGGCGGCCGGTGTCCTCGCCTTCGGGCTGGCGTCGCCGGACGGACTCGTCGCGGAGCGGAACGTGCAGCGTTACGAGACGACCGGCAAGATCGACGTCGGCTACCTGGACGGCCTGTCGGCCGACGCCGTACCCGCCCTCGACCGGCTCCCCGAGCCCCTGCGGTCGTGTGCCCTCCGCAAGATCGCAGGCGACGTGTTCGGGGAAGGACCCCCCTGGTACGCGGTCAGCCTGGCCGAGTCGCGGGCCCGCGAAATCCTCGACCGGCGCGCCGTGTCCTACACCGGCTACGCCTGCACGCCGCAGCGCGACCCGTACGGCGGCGGGGTCGACGAGTACGACCGCTACGGCTACTAGCGGGCGGCGGCCGGCAGCCGTCGGGCAGCGGCCCGGGGTTTGCGGTTCACGCTGCGCCCGTGGAGCTCCGCCCCGTCCGGTACGGGGACGGGCCGGGCCCCCACCCGCCCGGCCGCGCCTGGTCCGGCCGGGCCGGGGGCCGCCAACGGAACGGGGGCCGTGCGGGGTTCGCCGTCGGACCGGGCCGCCCGACCATGGCGGCATCCGATGGGCGTCACCGCCTGGTGTGCCTTCCGGATGCGCGTCGGCAGGTGCTTCAGGTCCTGCTTCCGTGCGTTCCTCGATCATTCACGAATGCGACGATTCGGTGGTGGTTGGTCTTTCGAGGGCTTTGTCCGGCTACTCCGGAAGCATCGGTGGTCCGGGGATCGGCTCGTCCACGTCGGGCTCGATGTGGCTGATGACAGGCACCGTCGACACGGCACCGAACCTGGGCGGGTATCGCTACGAGGTGTGCAGCAGCGAAGGTCGCTATGGCGGCGTGACGAAGACGGTCGACCGCGCGAGGATTCCGCTCCCACCTCGGGGGAGACGCCTCGCGGCTCCGTCGGTCGGTCGTCGGCCGGCCCCACGGCGAGCGGCCCGGCGGGAGGAACGCAATCCGGGTATCGCGGGCGGGGTCGGGCGGCGTAACCTGTCTGGCGCCATGCCGTACGAACCACCCACCCACACTGTCGAGCGCTCGCTCAGAGCGACCACCGGCGCCAAGATCATCGCCGGAGTCGACGAGGTCGGACGCGGAGCGTGGGCCGGTCCGGTCACGGTCTGCGCCGCCGTCACCGGTCTGCGCCGGCCACCCGCCGGACTGACCGATTCCAAGCTCATCAGCCCCAAGCGCCGGGCCGAACTGGCCCAGGAGCTGGAGAAGTGGGTCACGTCGCACGCCCTCGGGCACGCCTCTCCGGAGGAGATCGACGAGCTCGGGATGACGGCCGCGCTGCGCCTGGCCGCCATCCGGGCCCTGGACGCCCTCCCGGTGCGCCCCGACGCGGTGATCCTGGACGGCAAGCACGACTACCTCGGCGGTCCCTGGCAGGTCCGAACCGTGATCAAGGGCGACCAGTCCTGTGTCGCGGTCGCGGCCGCCTCGGTGATCGCCAAGGTGCGGCGGGACGCGATGATGGCCGAACTGGAGTCGGAATCCGCCCAGTGCGCCGTCTTCGGGTTCGGGGCCAACGCCGGCTACCCGTCGCCCGTGCACAAGGCGGCGCTCCGGGAGTGGGGTCCCACGCCTTACCACCGGTTGAGCTGGTCGTACCTCGACGCGCTGCCCCAGTGGCGGCACCTCAAGAAGGTCCGTATCTCCGCGGAGGCGGCCGCACTGGAAAGCGGGGGCCAACTCGGCTTCGAATTCTGAACACCCGGCGTCGCTCCGCCGCACAACAGACCACAGGTAAGCGTCGCGTACCCGAGTCTTCCGTACGCATCGCATGTATGTGCCACCCGCTGGTGCCACTCGCACCGGCGTTTGATAAACATCCCGTTATGCCTCTCATCCCCGAGGAGCCTCAGATTCACGAGAGTGCCCAGGGTCACCGCGCCACTCCGGCCGCCGGCCGCCCCGCGCCGACCCCCCGACCCGTACCCGGACCGCGTAACGCGGCCTCGCCGCGCCCCGGCCGTCCCGGCCCCGGCCCGGCCAGGCCCACGCCGCCGGCGTCGCCGCGCCAGCACACCGGTGCGGCGCAGCCCCCGACCCCCCGGCCGGAGAATCGTTCCGCGCCGCGGCCCCCGTCGTCGGCCGAGCCGCAGATCCAGCTGATCCCCGCCCCCGCGGACGGCGCGCTCGACGCCGCCGAGGAGGCCGTCGACCTGCTGCTCGAGACCGGCCGTGCGCCGGGCGACATCCTGGTTCTGACCACCGGCGACCAGCATCCGTGGGCGGCCCACGAGCTGTCCTTCGGTGACGCCGCCTACTGGGCCCAGCACGACGCCCGCGACGACGTGTTCTTCGCGGACGCGGCCGCCGCGGAGCGCGCGTCGGCCCGGCCGGTGGTGGTCGTCGCGGTCAACGGCGGCGACGACACCCTCGCCCGCGCCCTGCCGGCGGCCATGGCCCGGGCGAGCGCGCTGTTGATCGTGTGCGGTGACCCTCAGCGGATCAACCCGGTGCTCGGCGCCGGCGTCTGAGCCGTACCGGGCAGCGGTACGCGCGGTGCGTGCGCGAACGGGCCCGTGCTCGCGGGTACCCCCGCGCTGACCGGGCGGCCGCTGCCGGTGCGTGCCGTGACCCGGCCGCCTCGCGTTGCCCGTCACCCCGGCCTGACGCTGCGTCAGGCCGGGGTTGCGGCAACCGCTGGGGTGCCGGTCGGCGTCACCGTTCCCGCGGTGGACCGGGGCTGCCGGAACCGGCGGCGCGGCGGTTCACGGACCCCCGGCCGACGGCCGGACGCCCCGTCGCCGACCGTGGTGCCCGGCTACCGGTCCCCTTGGCCGGCCACCGGGGGCGGACCGCCCGCCGCTGTGCTCGGTCGGTCCCCGCGCCCCGCGCCCTGGGGCGCGGGTCAGCGGGCCGCGGTGCGACGCAAGGGTTCCGCCGCGCCACTCGCGGTGCGCGGGGCCGGGAGGACCTCGTCGGCCGAGGCGTCGGCCAGGTCGCCGGGAGGCGACGCCAGATGCGGGCGCCGCCCGCCGCGTCCCTCGCCCAGCACCTGCCAGCCGCCCCGGGTCAGCGTGATGTACGCCCCGCAGCGCAGCCCGTGCAAGGTGCAGGCGTCCCGCAGCCCCCACATCCAGGCGCCGTCCTCCTCCGTCCACCGCTCGTCCCCGTCACGGCAGTACAACAGGACGGCGGTGCGCACCGGGGTGCGGCGCCGCAGGTCGTGCGGGATGACCCTGCGAAGGTGCGCCAGCAGGGCGTTGCGGAACTCCCAGCCGTCCGCGGGCACGGCACGGCGTGTGAAGGAGGCGCTGGCCGCCAGCCGTTCCTCATGATCGAGGACGGCGACGACAGCGGTGGTGGGCGTCGGGCGGTGGCGGGCGTGCAGGCCGCTGACGACCTCCCGCGGGTTGCGCAGCAGCGGGATGCCGGCCGCTGCCCACTCGGCGGGTTCGAGCATGCGGGCCAGGCGGCTGGCGGAGTCGGCGGGCGTGCTGATCGAGGTGGCTGCGGACGAAGCGAATCCGAAGGTCACGGTCCTCCCTTCGCATACGCGCCCACAGAGCGGGCAGGGTCGAGTGAGGGACGCACCGGCACAGCCCTTCCGGACCGCGAACGGGCCGTGCGGGGAGCGGATTCCAATTCTTGCTGGCGGAACGGGCAAGCGGCAACGAGCAATTGAGGCTGCTGCCGGGTATGGGTTGGTATGACACTCATATCCTTCCCCATCGTCGGAGGATGACTCGTCCTGTCACCCTTGAACGGCGAGGACCAGCGGAAACACTCCGTCCGCCCCGGCCCGTCGCAGCAGCCGTGCGGCGACCGCGAGCGTCCAGCCGCTGTCCGAGAGGTCGTCCACCAGGAGCACCGGACCGCCGGCCGAGGCCAACTCCCGGGCGAGCGCGGGCGGCACGGCTAGGGCCCGGTGCAGGCCCAGGACCCGTTGCGCGCTGTTGGTCCGGGAGATCCGGGCGTCCGCGGCCTCCGGTACGTACTCGACGGAACCCAGCAGCGGCATCCTGCCCACCTCCGCGATCCGGCGACCCAGTGAGCCCACCAGCTGCGGCCTGCTGTGCGAGGCGACCATGACGACCCCCGCCGGACGGGGCGGCGCGTCCGGAGCTCCGGACGCCCAGCCACCGGGGCCCCTGGCCCAGTCGGCCAGAACCCGCACCACGGCCTCCACCACGTCGTCCGGCACAGGTCCGTCCGCGGCCCCCGCCGCCAGCATCGGCCGCAGCCGGTTGCCCCAGCCGATGTCGGAAAGGCGTCCCAGCGCCCGCCCCGGGAAGGACTGCTCACCGGCGGGGATCCGGCCCTTGAGGTCCACCCCGGCGGCCGGCAGCCCGGTCGGCCACATCTTGCGCGGTTCGACCTCCACACCGGGGCGGCCCAGCTCACCGCGCGCGGCGTCCAGCGCCACGGCCGACACCTTCGCGTCGAACCGGGGCCCCGAGCAGTTGTCGCAGCGCCCGCACGGTGCCGCCTCCTCGTCGTCCAGCTGCCGCCGCAGGAACTCCATACGGCACGTGGTCGCCGACGCGTAGTCACGCATCGCCTGCTGCTCGGCTTCCCGCTGCCGCGCCACCCACGCGTACCGCTCGGAGTCGTACGACCAGGGCTGCCCGGTGGCGGTCCAGCCGCCCTTCACCCGGCGCACCGCACCGTCGACGTCGAGGACCTTGAGCATCGTCTCCAGGCGCGTGCGGCGCAGGTCCACCAGCGGCTCCAGGGCGGGCAGGGACAGCGGCCGGTCGGAGTGCGCCAGCACGTCGATGGTGCGGCGCACCTGCTCCTCCGGCGGGAAGGCCACCGAGGCGAAGTACTGCCAGATCGCCTCGTCCTCCTTGCCCGGCAGCAGCAGCACCTCCGCGTGCTCCACCCCGCGCCCCGCGCGGCCCACCTGCTGGTAGTAGGCGATGGGGGAGGAGGGAGAGCCGAGGTGCACGACGAAGCCCAGGTCCGGCTTGTCGAAGCCCATGCCGAGCGCCGAGGTCGCCACCAGCGCCTTGACCCGGTTGGCCAGCAGGTCCTCCTCGGCCTGCTGACGGTCCGCGTTCTCGGTGCGGCCGGTGTACGAGGCCACGGTGTGACCGCACTGGCGCAGATGGGCGGTCACCTCCTCGGCGGCGGCGACCGTGAGCGTGTAGATGATCCCCGAGCCGGGAAGCTCGCCGAGATGGTCGGCCAGCCAGGCCAGCCGGTGCGCCGCGTCCGGCAGCCGGAGCACCCCGAGGCTCAGGCTCTCCCGGTCCAGTGGGCCGCGCAGCACCAGCGCGTCCGTGCCGGCCCCCGTGCCCAGTTGTTCGGCGACGTCCGCGGTCACCCGGGCGTTGGCCGTGGCGGTGGTGGCCAGGACGGGCACCCCGGGCGGCAGCTCGGCGAGCATGGTGCGCAGCCGCCGGTAGTCGGGCCGGAAGTCGTGGCCCCAGTCGGAGATGCAGTGCGCCTCGTCGACCACCAGCAGGCCGGTGGCCGCGGCGAGCCGAGGCAGGACCTGGTCGCGGAAGTCCGGGTTGTTGAGCCGCTCGGGGCTGACCAGCAGCACGTCCACCGTGCCGTCGGTCACCTCCTGCTGGATGGTCTCCCACTCCTCGGTGTTGGACGAGTTGATCGTCCGGGCGCGGATGCCCGCCCGGGCCGCCGCCTCCACCTGGTTGCGCATGAGCGCGAGCAGCGGTGAGACGATCACGGTCGGGCCGCTGCCCCGTTCGCGCAGCAGCGAGGTCGCCACGAAGTACACGGCCGACTTGCCCCAGCCGGTGCGCTGGACGACCAGCGCTCGCCGCTTCTCGGCGACCAGTGCCTCGATCGCACGCCACTGGTCCTCCCGCAGCCGTGCGGTACCGCTGCCGTCCCCGACGAGACGGGCGAGCACGGCATCGGCGGCGGCGCGAAGGGTGCTGGATCCTGCGTTGCTCGTGTGCTCCATGACTCCATGCAACAGCACAGGTCTGACAACCGGCGAACCAGCGGCCGGGCAGCGGTTCGCCGCGCCCGCACCAGGCGCGTATACCAGCCGGCGGCTCCGGCCGCGAGTGGACGGCCCGGCCTGTGGACGACGCCGATCGGCGCTGTTCCACGGTTATCCACAGGGGTCGACGGCCGGCGTCGTTCGCGGGACCGTCGTGGCCATGAACAAGCACCGCGACACCACCGGTCCCACCGACGACCAGCAGCAGATCACCCTGCGCGGCCCCGCCGAACTGGCGGACGCGCTGCCGTACATGATGGGTTATCACCCGACCGACTCGATCGTGATGGTCGCGCTCCACGGCGACCGCGGCCGCTTCGGGGGCCGGCTGAGGCTCGGCATCCCGCGCTCGCCGCGGGAGTGGACGGCCGTCGCCGAGCAGCTCGCCGAATGTCTCGTCGAGGGCTGTGAGCGGCGCGGCGCACGTCCCGACGGCATCGTCGTCTTCCTGTGCCAGGACCCGGCGGAGGGCGAGACCGGCCGCGGGGTCATGGAGCGGCTGCGTCCGCTCGCCCAGCGGTTGCGCACGGCCTGCGGCACGCTCGACGTGCCGGTGTACGAGGCGCTCTGCATCTCCGACGGCCGCTTCTGGTCCTACTGCTGCCCCGACACCCGTTGCTGCCCGTCCGAGGGCAACCCCCTGGCCCTGGCCGGTACGTCGGTGATGGCGGCGGCAGCCGCGTACGCCGGGATCCAGGTACGAGGCTCGCTGCGCGACATGGAGGCGCGGCTGCGACCGTGGCCGTACGAGGCGACCGGCACGGCCGCCCAGCTGCGGGCACTCGACCGCGCCGGTGCCGCCCTGGTGCCCAGGATCCTCGACGCGGCCGGGCGCGAGACGGTGCGCGTCGAGACGATCCGGCTGGCGGAGGAGCTCGTGCGGCGCCTCGCGGACGCCCCGCGGGTCATGGACCCGGCGCAGGCCGACGCCCAGGACGACGCGCTGCTCGGCCACGACGAGGCAGCCGCGGTCGTCCTCGGGCTTCAGGACCGGGAGACCCGCGACCGGGCCGCGGAGTGGATGGAGGGCCCCGACGCCGCACCCGCCCTGCGGCTCTGGCGCGCACTGGCCCGCCGCTGTGTGGGGGCCTACGTCGAGCACTCCGCCGCACCGCTGACGCTCGCCGGCTGGGTCTCCTGGTCGACCGGTGACGAGCCCGGTGCCCGGGTGGCGCTGGGGCTCGCGCTGGAGGCCGACCCGGAGTACGTCTTCGCCAGGCTCCTGCACCAGGCGTGCAACGAGGCACTGGACCCGGAGTCGCTCCGCCGCTGCCTCCGGGACGAACGCGACGCGCGGGCCGCCGCCGAGGCGCGGGCCGGCTCCGGCGCGCGGGCGGGCTCCCGGGGGAGGGGTGTGCCCGGTGCGCGTCCGCCGGGCCGGCGCACGAGGCGCCGGACGGCGCGGCCGGCCACCGGGAAGGGCGTCTCGGCCGCCCCGCGTGGCATCGCCGGGCCGGAAGGCGCCGTGGCCCGTGCCCGCACCGGCGCGGTCCGCCGGAGCGGAGGGCGCGGCAGCAGGAGCGGACGATGACGGCCGTGACCATGACGCCGGTGCCGCCGTTCCCCTCAGTGGCGGAGTCGCCCGACCCGTGCCGTCGTACCTCCAGCGGCTGTCCGGAGCGCACAGAAGGCTCAGCACCCCACCCATGGACCTCACCGTCTCCACCCGGCCCACCGCCCCGCCGTTCCGACGGCCGTCGGCCACCGGACCGGCACCTCCGGTCCCCGGGGGCCCGGGCGAACTGCCGGCCGTCCACGACGCACTGGTCTGCGTCGCCCTGCCGTCCTTCGCCGTCTCCTCGCGGGACGGCCAGCTCACCGGCCAAGGTCTCGAAGGCGTCTATCACTCGGGCCGCCGGGTCCTCTCCCGCTGCCATCTGCGGGTGGCGGGGCGGGACCCGGTCACCGTGCAGGGGCGGCTCCTCTCCGCCGACCGCGCCCGGTTCCTCGCGGTGGTGCGCACACCGGCCGACCCCGGCCCCGACCCGGGTGTCACCGTCGAACGGCTCCGTGACGCCGACGGGACCGAGCGGATCACGTTCCGCAGCTCGCTGGGGCGCACCGTCCGGCTGCCCGTCGAGATCTCCCTGGGCAGCGACCTCGCCGACCTGGGCGCCGTCGCGTCCGGCCGCCCCACGCCCGAACCGCGTGCCACGGTCCATGACTCGGGCCTGCGCTGGTCGGCCCCCGACGGCGGTCACGCGACCGTCACCGCCGACCCGCCGCCCAAGGACACCCTGGCCTCCACCGGGCTCCTGCGCTGGGAGCTGGAGCTCCGCCCCGGCGCCGCCCGCACCATCGCCATCGACGTGCGGGTCCTCGCCTCCCACAGCGCCCGCCCCCCGGGCCGGACACGGGTACGCACCCTCAGCGAGGCACGCGCCGAAGGCGACGATCCGCGCGTCGAGAGGCTCCTGCGGGCGGGCCTCGACGATCTACGGGCCCTGCTGGTCCGCGATCCGGCCCACCCGGCCGACCTCCATCCTGCGGCGGGCGTGCCGTGGCGCTGCGGTCCGGCCCCCGCGGAGGCGCTGTGGGCCGCCCGGATGGCCCTTCCCCTCGGTACCCGGCTCGCCGCGGGCACCCTGCGGGCCCTCGCCCGCACCATGCTCCCCGGCCCCGTCCCGGGTGCCGGCCGCATCCCCGGGCCGATGCGCGACACCGGCCCCCACCTGCCGCCCAGCTGCACGGGCACCGAGGCGACGCTCGCCTTTCCCGTCGTGCTGGCGGAGGCCCGGCGCTGGGGCCTGCCGGAGCAGGACCTCGCGGAGCTGCTCCCGGCCGCCGAGCGGTGCCTCCACTGGCTGCGCACCACCGCCGGAGAGAGCGGCCTGCTGCGTGAGCCCGGCCCCGCGGGGCTCCAGCGCGCCGAGACGCAGGCCCACGCCCACCGGGCCGCCGTCCTCGGTGCCGACCTGCTGGAGGCGTGCGGGCGCCCCGGCGCCGACCACTGGCGGGACTGGGCCCACGCCCTGCGAGAGGGCTTCCGGGAGCGGTTCTGGCTCGCCGACCACACCGGTGGCCGTCCCGCGGCCGCCCGCACGCCGGCGGGTCGCCCCCTGCCGTACCTGGGCGGTGGCGCCGCGCACCTTCTGGACACCGGACTCCTCGGCGGCGGCCGGTTCGCCGACGGCCTGCTCGACAAGGTGCAGACCGAGCAGCTGGCCCGACTGCTCGGGAGCCCCGCCATGGACACCGGATGGGGCCTGCGCAGCCTCGGCGCCAGGGAACCGGCGCACAACCCCTTCGGGCACCGCTCGGGGGCGGTCCGGGTCCATGAGACGGCCGTCGCCGTCGCCGGTCTGGCCGCCGCTGGGTACGAGAGGGAGGCCACGTCCCTGTTGTGCGGCCTGCTCGACGCCGCCGAGGACTTCGGGTACCGGCTGCCCGAGATGTACGCGGGCGACCAGCGGACGACCGGCAGCAAGCCCGTGCCGCACCCCGCCGCCTGCCGCCCCGCCGCGGTGGCCTCGGCCGCCGGCGTCCACCTCCTCACCACGGTGGCCGGGGTCCGCCCCGACGTACCGGCGCACACGGTGGCGCTGTACCCGATGCGCGGTGCCCCGCTGGGAGCGGTCCGGCTCGCCGGGCTGTGCGTGGCGGGCGCCCCCTTCGCCGTACGGGTCAGCAGGCTGGGGCTGGGCATGGTCGAGGAGGCCGCCGCCGGTCTCCAGCTGGGCGTGTGACCCGGTGTGCGCCGCATGGACGGAACCCGGCGCCGGGCCTGCCGGCACGGAGCGGGAAGTGCCCGCCGGAGACGCCGGAGGAGGTGTTTATCGTCAGGAAGACGACTATGATCGCGGCATGTCGCCCTACGACCCGTCGGCCTTTCCGCCCTTCGCCGTGACCGTCGACCTGGTGGTGCTCACGGTTCGCCGCCACGCCCTGTGCGCACTGGTCGTACGCCGTGGGGAGCCGCCGTTCCAGGGGCGCTGGGCACTGCCGGGCGGGTTCGTGCGACCGGACGAGGACCTGGGCGCGGCGGCGGCTCGCGAACTGGTCGAGGAGACGGGCCTGTGCGCCCACGACCCGGGCACCCCCCTGCCCGAGGCCGGCAAGGGCGCCCACCTCGAACAGCTCGCCACCTACGGGGACCCCCGGCGGGATCCCCGCATGCGGGTCGTCAGCGTCGCCCACCTGGTGCTCGCCCCCGACCTCCCCGCGCCGCGCGCGGGCGGCGACGCCAACAGCGCCCGCTGGGCACCCGTCGACGAGCTTCTCGACCAGGAAGGCGGGTTCGGCCGCGAGGACGAGCAGCCCGCGCCGCTCGCCTTCGACCACGCCCGCATCCTCGCCGACGGGGTGGAGCGCGCCCGGTCGAAGATCGAGTACTCGTCGCTGGCCACCGCCTTCTGCCCGCCCGAGTTCACGGTCGGCGAGCTGCGCCGGGTCTACGAAGCGGTGTGGGGAGTCGCGCTCGACCCGCGCAACTTCCACCGCAAGGTGACGGGTACACCCGGCTTCCTGGTCCCCTCGGGCGGCACCACGACGCGTCAGGGAGGCCGGCCCGCCCAGCTCTTCCGGGCCGGAGGCGCGACCCTGCTCAACCCCCCGATGCTGCGCCCCGAGGTCTGACACCCGGCCGCCAACCCCCAACCCTGCACCAAAAGTCCGAAATATCGCGTTATCTTGCTGCGGTACCCGCCCTGCCGCCGAGCGGTTTCCTCTACCGCGGGAGAAGCGATGCTCCAGGCAATCGGACTGACCAGCACTCCCCGCCGTGACCGTCCGCCCGCCGTGGACGATCTGACCTTCGAGGCCCGGCCGGGCAGTGTCACCGCACTGCTCGGCGCCCCCGGCTCGGGCAAGACCACCGCCCTGCGCATGATGCTCGAACGCGAACCGGGCCGAGGGGTCACCTACTTCCGCGGCCGCCCCCTCCATCGCATCGCCCACCCCGCCCGCGAGGTCGGCGTACTCCTCGGTGACGTGCCCGGCCACCCCGCGAGAACCTGCCGCGGTCAGCTGCGCATGCTGTGCGCGGCCGCGGGCGTACCCGCCTCCCGCGCCGACGCCATGCTGGACATCGTCGGTCTCGCCGGTCTGCGCGACGAGCGGCTCGGGACCCTCTCCCTCGGAATGGAACGCCGACTCGGCATCGCCGCCGCCCTGTTGGGCGACCCGCACACCCTCCTGCTCGACGCGCCGGCCACGGGCCTCTCCCCCCGCGAGAACAGCTGGCTGTTCGGCCTGCTGCGGGCCCACGCCGCCCACGGCGGCACCGTGCTCTACACCACCGTCGACCCCAAGGAGGCCGCCCGCACGGCGGACCACGTGGTCACGATCAGCGGGGGCAGGCTGGTCGCCGACCAGGACGCGGCCGTGTTCGCCCGCACCAGGCTGCGGCCCCGCGTCGCCGTCCGCACACCCCACGCAGCCCGCCTCGCCGCCCTGGTCAGCCGGGAGGCGCGCGCCGCGCAGCGCTCCGTCGAAGTGGTCGCCGAGGAGGGCAACCGGCTGTGCGTCTACGGCAGTGACTGCGCCGAGATCGGGGAGACCGCCTTCCGGCACGGCGTCCTCCTGCACCAACTCGCCGACGAGATCGGCGACACGGCCCCGGAACCGACACCGGCGTCCCCACCCACCTCCACCAGCGCCTCCACCCCCGCGCAGGCGATCGAGCCCGCCCCCGTACCCCCACCGGCCCCCCGTCCCACGGCCGAAGCGCCGCACCCCCGCCCGGACCGGCACCCCCACCCGGGTCCGGACCCCCACCCGGCCCCGGACCCGGAACCCCACCCCGAACCCCGCCGGCCGCCCCGCCCGCTCCCGCCGCCGCTCGCCGTGAGGCCCGTCCGAAGTCCCCTGCGCCCGCTCCGGTACGAGCTGTGCCGCCTGCTCGGAGTGCCCACCGCCCGCCTGATCGCCGCCGCGGTCCTCGTCACGTCCATCGTCCTCGCCGCGTTCCTCGCCCGCTCCGGCAGTACCCCTCTGCCCGCCGTGCTGGCCGCCTGGCCCGGCCTCCTCCCGCTGCCGCCCGCCGCCCTGGGGGCCGGCCTGCTGGGCGCGCTGTCGTTCGGCGACGAATACCGCTACCCCGTCCTCTCCTCCGGCGCGGGCACCGTCCCGCGCCGCCTGGGCCTGCTCCTCGCCAAGCTCGCCGTCACCGCAGGCGCCGCCCTGCTGCTCGCTCTCCTGGTCCCGGCCGCCGGCCTGGGGGCGCTCCGCCTCCTCTACGGCGGCGACGCGATCCCCGTGCCGGAGAACTGGCCGGGCCTCTGTGCCGGTTGGGCCGGCCTGTCGGTCGGCTGCGCCTGGGCCGGCCTCCTGGCGGCCGGGGTCTTCCGGGCGACCCTGGCGGGAGTCGCCGCCGTGCTCGCCGTGCCTGTGATCGTCGCGCCCCTGGTGCAGAAGGCGCTGGCGGGGCCGTCGGTGCGCTCCGTCACGGGGCTTCCCGCCCGGCTGCGCGAACTGTCCTGGACGCAGTGGCCCCTCGAGGCGGACCGCTGGCTCCTGGCCGTGGCGCGGGTGATCGCTCAACCGGTGGGCACCGCGCTGGTGTTGTCGGTCACCGCCCTTACGTGCGCTTATCTGTTCACCGGATTGCGCCGCCGGGCACGTTGGTAGCCCGTTGCGCGGCCGAGGGTGAACAGGCAGTGACCGTGCGGTGACCGCAGCGCGGCAAACGGTCACAACTCACTTGGAAATTGCCCGGTTCCTTCCGATAAGGCGTCAATTGAAGAGCGAGCGCCGATCACCCTTTCGTGTGCTTTTCACCAAAGACCTCAAGGGACGTGGAAGCGACGCCGACAAAGGATGCGTGAGTACCCTTGCGCACACCATGATGACCGCCGCCCGCCCCGTGGAGACCGGCCTCACGGCCCCGGGCGGACTGGACCGCTACGCCTACCCGGAGGCCCCCGTCGCCGACCGCGTCAGGCCTTCCTCCTGGGACGGCGCCGACACGGAGCTGGGCCGGGTGGGCCGGCGGGCGGGCGGCAGTCGCGGCCGCGGATTGCACGGCCAACTCGTCCAGCAGCTCGGTCAGATGATCGTCTCCGGCGACCTCGGCGCCGACCGGCCGCTCGTACCCGAGGAAATCGGCCAGCGGTTCGAGGTGTCCCGCACCGTGGTGCGCGAGTCGCTCCGCGTCCTCGAGGCCAAGGGCCTGGTCAGCGCCCGCCCGAACGTCGGCACCCGGGTCCGGCCGGTCAGCGACTGGAATCTGCTCGACCCCGACATCATCGAATGGCGGGCGTTCGGCCCCCAGCGTGATGATCAGCGCCGGGAGCTCGGCGAACTGCGCTGGACGATCGAGCCGCTGGCGGCGCGCCTGGCGGCGGGCCATGGGCGTGAGGACGTCCAGCAGCGTCTGGGCGACATGGTCGAGATCATGGGCCACGCCCTGGCGCAGGGTGACGCGATCACTTTCTCCCGCGCCGACGCCGAATTCCACAACCTGCTGATCCAGCTCGCCGGCAACCGGATGCTCGAGCACCTCTCCGGCATCGTCTCGGCGGCCCTTCAGGTGTCCGGCTCGCCGACGATCAGCTGTGACCGCCCCAGCGAGCCCTGCGTCGCCCACCACGCGCGCATCGTCGACGCCCTGGCCGCCGGCGACGGTCCGGCCGCCGAGGCCGCCATGCGCCAACTGCTGACGGTGCACCCCGAGGTGGAGCGGGTCGTTCCCGCGCCGCGCGAGCACTGAGCCGCCCCACGGTCCCACGGCGCGCTCACCCTCGCGTACCCGGCGTGTGTCGCCGGGCCCCGGGCACCGTCCCGGGAGCCCGGCGGGCCTGGAAGGCCCTCGCCGGACGACTGGTGGCGGGCCCCGGAACAGGGGATTCGGTGGCGCGATAGGGGGTGACCTCCTGGTCTGGGGGTATTTGGATGCATACGGGGTGTGACTCGGGCCACGCGGATTGGGCGTAACGCTCCTCGATGCCCTGCGATGACCTAAGAGGTGACAGCCGAGGAGGGAATACAGCCGCCGTTCATGGCGCTGTGCAGCTCCGAGGTTCAGCCCGCGTCGTCGGCACATCCCCAGCCGGCGGTCGTCGGCTCCGGCCCGATCATGGGCGGGGCCGGAAGCCGTTTCCATCGTTCCGAGAGGTTGTTCGTGTCGGCCAGCACATCCCGTACGCTCCCGCCGGAGATCGCCGAGTCCGAGTCTGTGATGGCGCTCATCGAGCGGGGAAAGGCTGATGGGCAGATCGCCGGCGATGACGTGCGTCGGGCCTTCGAAGCTGACCAGATTCCGCCAACCCAGTGGAAGAATGTTCTGCGCAGCCTCAATCAGATCCTCGAGGAAGAGGGTGTGACGCTGATGGTCAGTGCAGCGGAGTCGCCGAAGCGCACCCGCAAGAGCGTCGCAGCGAAGAGCCCGGCAAAGCGCACCGCCACCAAGACCGTCACCGCCAAGACGACCGTGACGAAGTCCGTCGCGGCCGCCGCGGCTCCGGCGGCCGAGGGCGCGGACGCGCCGGCCGACGAGGCCGGTACCCCTGCCAAGAAGGCGGTGGCCAAGAAGGCCGCCGCCAAGAAGACGGCGGTGAAGAAGACCGCCGCCAAGAAGACCGCCGCCAAGAAGACCACGGCCAAGAAGGACGCCGACGAGGTCGTCGAGGGCGAGGAACTGCTCGAGGACGTCGCGCCCGGGAAGGGCGAGGACGAGGAGGCCGAGGGCGAGAACAAGGGCTTCGTGCTCTCGGACGAGGACGAGGACGACGCGCCCGCGCAGCAGGTCGCCGTCGCCGGTGCCACCGCCGACCCGGTCAAGGACTACCTGAAGCAGATCGGCAAGGTCCCGCTCCTCAACGCCGAACAGGAGGTCGAGCTCGCCAAGCGCATCGAGGCCGGCCTGTTCGCCGAGGACAAGCTGGCGAACTCCGACAAGCTGGCCCCGAAGCTCAAGCGCGAGCTGGAGATCATCGCCGAGGACGGCCGCCGCGCCAAGAACCACCTGCTGGAGGCCAACCTCCGTCTCGTGGTCTCCCTGGCCAAGCGCTACACCGGTCGCGGCATGCTCTTCCTGGACCTGATCCAGGAGGGCAACCTGGGTCTGATCCGCGCGGTCGAGAAGTTCGACTACACCAAGGGCTACAAGTTCTCCACCTACGCCACCTGGTGGATCCGTCAGGCGATCACCCGGGCCATGGCCGACCAGGCCCGCACCATCCGTATCCCGGTGCACATGGTCGAGGTCATCAACAAGCTCGCGCGCGTCCAGCGCCAGATGCTCCAGGACCTGGGCCGCGAGCCCACCCCGGAGGAGCTGGCCAAGGAGCTCGACATGACCCCCGAGAAGGTCATCGAGGTCCAGAAGTACGGCCGCGAGCCCATCTCGCTGCACACCCCGCTCGGCGAGGACGGCGACAGCGAGTTCGGTGACCTGATCGAGGACTCCGAGGCCGTCGTGCCGGCCGACGCGGTCAGCTTCACGCTGCTGCAGGAGCAGCTGCACTCGGTGCTCGACACGCTGTCCGAGCGTGAGGCCGGCGTGGTCTCCATGCGGTTCGGCCTGACCGACGGCCAGCCGAAGACGCTGGACGAGATCGGCAAGGTCTACGGCGTGACCCGTGAGCGGATCCGCCAGATCGAGTCCAAGACGATGTCCAAGCTGCGTCACCCGTCCCGCTCCCAGGTGCTGCGGGACTACCTCGACTGAGGTCGGGCGGTCGTACGAGCCAGGAGGGCCCGGATCCCGGAAGGGAGCCGGGCCCTCCGGCATGCGCGGCGTACCCACGCCGTTGGGGTGCGGGCCGTGGCGCGCTGGTCGACCCTGGGTGAAGCTGGTTCACCGGAGAGTCAGGAGACCGCATGCGTCGTCCCATCAGCCGGAAGCGGACCGCGGCCGTGGCCGCCCTCGTGGCCACGGCCGTCCTGCCGCTCAGTACGCCCGCGCCCGCTGCCGCCGACAGCGTCGTCGTCGGAGGGGAACCGGTGCGTGTCTCCGACAGCCCCTGGGCCGTGGCCCTCTCCAGCCGTGACCGGTTCGGGGGTATGCGCGCGGGACAGTTCTGTGGCGGGGTGGTCGTCGCCCCCACCAAGGTGGTGACCGCCGCGCACTGTCTGGGCCCCACGGTGCTCGGTACGGACGCGAGGGAGCTGAGCGACCTCAAGGTCATCGCGGGCCGCACGGAGTTGCGCGAGGCGGGCGGGCGGGAGGTTCCGGTGACCGGCGCGTGGATCAGCCCCCAATACGACCCGGACACCCAGTCCGGTGACCTGGCCGTGCTCACGCTGGCGAGCGCGCTGCCGCGCTCGTACGTCATCAAGCCGGCCCGCCGGGGCGACCCGGCCTACCGGCCCGGGACGAGCGCCGCGGTGTACGGCTGGGGCGACACGACGGGCGGTGGTGCCTACGCGTACACGCTGCGGGCGGCGAGCGTGAGCGTGCTGCCCGACGAGGCGTGCTCACGCGCCTATCCGGCGGAGGCGGGCGGCGGTGGGTACCTGCCCGCCACGATGCTGTGCGCGGGGGACCCCCAGGGCGGCAGGGACGCCTGTCAGGGGGACAGTGGAGGGCCACTGGTCGCCCAGGGGCGGCTCATCGGCCTGGTGTCCTGGGGGAGCGGCTGCGGGGAGCCGGGCAGCCCAGGGGTTTATACGCGCGTCTCGGCCGTGCTGCCGGCGACCATCTGATCGCCCGCCGTCCGGTCACGGGCCGCCGGGCGTTACGGGCGTCCGGCGGCCCGCTGGGTCCTTCCCGGGGGTCGGGCTGCCGGATGGCCGCCGCTCACGGTCCGAGGTCGCCCGGCAACGGTATGAGAACGGGCGACCGCCCCCTGGTGGAGGGCGGCCGCCCGTCGGCCGGTCCGGGACCGGCCCCTGGCTCGTCGTGGATGCGAGTGTCAGCGATCTTCGTCGACTGCGTTCGGCACGGTGGTGAGCCGGTCCGTCTCATCCTGTATATCCGCGGCGATCTTCTTGAGTTCCGGCTCGAACTTGCGCCCGTGGTGGGCGCAGAAGAGCAGTTCACCACCGCTGGTCAGCACGACGCGCAGATATGCCTGGGCGCCGCAGCGGTCGCAGCGGTCGGCGGCCGTCAGCGGGCTCGCGGGGGTCAGAACAGTAGTCACGTCGCCTCTTCTCTAGCTCGACGAGCTGTCGTACCAGGGTCAACATCCAACCAGGCCGAAAACGTTCCCGCTCGTGCCTTTTCCTTGAAAGTTTTTCCAAGGAGGCTGTCTGCTGCCGGTTGGCGGCGAATGAGCCGTATTGCAGTGCTCTACGGGTTTCGCGTTGCTTGTCTCGTTCAGTCTCGTTCAGCCCTCCCGGCGGATGCCGGTTGTTCATGAGGACGTGCCCGGAGCCTAAATGGTTCATGCCTGGAAGGGAACGTGATGTCCACGTCACCCCATCGAGGGATCGAACACCCTTGCGACTCTGGACTAGCATGAGTTTCCACGTGGGTGGCGTTACAACGGCTCTACCAGGCCTCTGTACCCTCTGACCGGTGACAGACGCCGGGCCTTTACCCCCACAGGCCACCATCCAAATTCAGCGAGGAGCGAACCGCGTGACCGCCGATACGTCCGTGCCGTCCAGTGCGCTGCTGACCGCAGACCGTGACGGTTCCAACTACACCGCGCGGCACCTGCTCGTCCTTGAGGGGCTCGAGGCGGTTCGCAAGCGGCCTGGTATGTACATCGGGTCCACCGACAGCCGTGGCCTGATGCACTGCCTCTGGGAGATCATCGACAACTCCGTCGACGAGGCTCTCGGCGGCTACTGCGACCACATCGAGGTGATCCTCCACCACGACGGCTCGGTGGAGGTCCGGGACAACGGCCGCGGCATCCCCGTCGACGTCGAGCCCAAGACCGGCCTCTCGGGCGTCGAGGTCGTCATGACCAAGCTGCACGCCGGCGGCAAGTTCGGCGGCGGCTCGTACGCCGCCTCCGGCGGTCTGCACGGAGTGGGCGCCTCCGTGGTGAACGCACTGTCGGCCCGGCTCGACGTCGAGGTCGACCGCAACAGCTCCACCCACGCCATCAGCTTCCGCCGCGGCGTCCCGGGGATCTTCACCGAGTCCGGTCCGGACGCCCCGTTCGACCCCGGCAACGGCCTGCGCAGGACCAAGCGCGTCCCCAAGGCCCGCACGGGCACCCGCGTCCGGTACTGGGCGGACCGCCAGATCTTCCTCAAGGACGCCAAGCTCTCGCTGGAGAACCTGCACCAGCGCGCCCGCCAGACCGCCTTCCTGGTGCCCGGCCTCACGATCGTCGTGCGGGACGAGCGCGACCTCGAGGGCGAGGGCAGGAGCGAGGAGACGTTCCGCTTCGACGGCGGCATCAGTGAATTCTGCGAGTACCTGGCCCAGGACAAGGCGGTCTGCGACGTGCTGCGGCTGACAGGCCAGGGCACCTTCAAGGAGACCGTGCCCGTCCTCGACGAGCGCGGGCACATGACCCCCACCGAGGTCACCCGCGAGCTCGGCGTCGACGTCGCGCTGCGCTGGGGCACGGGGTACGACTCCACCGTCAGGTCGTTCGTGAACATCATCGCCACTCCCAAGGGCGGCACCCACGTCACCGGCTTCGAGCGCGCGATCACCAAGACCGTGAACGAGGTCCTGCGCTCCAGCAAGCTGCTGCGCGTCGCCGAGGACGACATCGTCAAGGACGACGCCCTGGAGGGCCTCACCGCGGTGGTGACCGTGCGGCTCGCCGAGCCGCAGTTCGAGGGTCAGACCAAGGAGGTCCTCGGTACGTCGGCGGCCAACCGGATCGTCGCCAACGTGGTCGCCAAGGAGCTGAAGGCCTTCCTGACCTCCACCAAGCGGGACGCCAAGGCGCAGGCCCGCGCGGTGCTGGACAAGGCCGTCGCCGCCGCCCGTACGCGCATCGCGGCCCGCCAGCACAAGGAGGCGCAGCGCCGTAAGACCGCCCTGGAGTCCTCCTCGCTGCCCGCCAAGCTGGCCGACTGCCGCAGCGACGACGTCGAGCGCAGCGAGCTCTTCATCGTCGAGGGCGACTCCGCCCTCGGCACGGCCAAGCTCGCGCGGAACAGCGAGTTCCAGGCCCTGCTGCCGATCCGCGGAAAGATCCTCAACGTTCAGAAGTCGTCCGTCTCGGACATGCTCAAGAACGCCGAGTGCGGCGCCATCATCCAGGTCATAGGAGCCGGGTCCGGCCGGACCTTCGACATCGACGCCGCCCGGTACGGCAAGATCGTCCTCCTCGTGGACGCCGATGTGGACGGCGCGCACATCCGGTGCCTGCTGCTGACGCTCTTCCAGCGCTACATGCGGCCGATGGTCGAGGCGGGCCGCGTCTTCGCCGCCGTACCGCCGCTGCACCGGATCGAGCTCGTCCAGCCCAAGAAGGGCCAGGACAAGTACGTCTACACGTACTCGGACAACGAACTGCGGCAGACGCTGCTGGAGTTCCAGCGCAAGGGCGTCCGGTACAAGGACTCCATCCAGCGCTACAAGGGCCTGGGCGAGATGGACGCCGACCAGCTCGCGGAGACCACGATGGACCCGAGGCACCGCACCCTGCGCCGGATCAACATCGGCGATCTGGAAGGCGCGGAGCAGGTCTTCGACCTGCTGATGGGCAACGACGTGGCGCCGCGCAAGGAGTTCATCACCAGCTCCGCCGCGACCCTCGACCGCTCCCGCATCGACGCCTGACCCGCCTCCCCGATGTCCCGGCTCCGCGGAGGCGGACCGGGACATCGGCCTCCAACATCACCTGATGGGGTGAAGTGGGGGAGAGAGGAGTCCGGGATCTTCCCGGTCTGCCCATCCTTGTGCACGCGGCCGGAACGGTGCGCCGACAAGGAGAGTTGACCGGTGGAGAACAGGGAAGGGCTCGACGCCGCCGCCGTGCGGATCGACGACCCGTGGTACGACGCGTCGGCCTCCGGCTGGGGCGAGGGCGACGGTGGAGGGGCGCGGGAGGTGCCCGGCCCCGCCCGGCCGCCACAGGAACGGCGCGCCGCCGCCGACATCTACCTGGAGGTGCAGCGCGGCGCCGCCTTCCAGGAGGTGCGCGCCCGCTACCGGCGCTTCGTCGTGCCGGCCGTCCTGGTCTTCCTCGCCTGGTACCTGGCCTACGTGGTGGCGGCGACCACGGCTCCGCAGCTGATGGCCCGCCCGGTGGCGGGGGCCGTGAACGTGGCGATGGTCGCGGGCCTCGGCCAGTTCCTCACCACCTTCGGGCTGACCTGGGCCTACGCCCGCCATGCCCGGCTGCACCGCGACCGTGCCGCGCTCGACCTGCGCTGGGACACCCAGGAGCTGACGCGAGAGGCGGCCGAGCGTTGACCGGAGACCACCAGACCCTCGCCCTCCTGCTCTTCGGCGCGTTCGTCGCGGGCACCCTGGCCATCACCACCTGGGTGAGCCGCCACCGGCGCGGATCGGCGGAGGAGTTCTACACCGGAGGGCGGCTGTTCTCGCCCTTGGAGAACGGCTTCGCGATCGCCGGCGACTACATGTCCGCCGCGTCCTTCCTGGGCATCTCCGGCCTGATCGCGCTGTTCGGCTACGACGGGATGCTCTACTCGGTCGGCTTCCTGGTGGCCTGGCTCGTCGTGCTGTTCCTGGTCGCCGAACTGGTGCGCAACTGCGGCCGGTTCACGCTCGCCGACGTGGTCGTGGCGCGGATGCGCGAGCGGCCGGTGCGGATCGCGGCCGGAACCTCCTCCGTGGCGGTGTCCGTTCTCTACCTGGTGGCGCAGATGGTGGGGGCCGGCAGCCTGGTCGCCCTGCTGCTCGGCGGCACCGGCGAGGCCGCCCGATCGTGGACCGTGATCGGCGTGGGCGCGCTGATGGTGATCTACGTGTCGTTGGGAGGGATGCGAGCCACCACCTGGATCCAGATCGTGAAGGCCGTGATGCTGATGGCGGGTGCGGCCGCGCTCACCGTGCTCGTCCTGCTGCGGTTCCACGGCGACGTCAACCACCTGCTCACCGCGGCGGCCGAACGAAGCGGCCACGGCGAGGACTTCCTCGCGCCCGGTCTCAAGTACGGCGGCGACTGGACCGCGCGCCTGGACTTCATCAGCCTCGGCCTGGCACTGGTCCTGGGCACCGCCGGGCTGCCGCACATCCTGTCCCGCTTCTACACCGTGCCCACGGCGCGGGCCGCCCGCCGCTCGGTCGTCTGGGCCATCGGTCTCATCGGCAGCTTCTACCTGATGACCATCGTGCTGGGCTTCGGCGCGGCCGCGATCGTCGGCACCCGGGAAGTCCGGGCGTCGAACGCCGCCGGCAACACGGCCGTGCCGCTGCTCGCCCTGGACCTGGGCGGGGGAGCGGACACGACCGGGGGCGCGGTGCTCTTCGCCGTGGTCGCCGCGGTGGCCTTCGCGACGATCCTGGCCGTCGTCGCGGGCATCACACTGGCCTCGTCCGCGTCGGTCGCGCACGACCTGTACGCCTCGCTGAAGCGGCCGGACCGCAAGCGGCGGTTCGGCGAGGTGGCCGTGGCGCGGTCGGCGGCCGTCGGGATCGGCGCGGTCGCGATCGCGCTGGGGCTGCTGGCCCGGGACCTGAACGTGGCCTTCCTGGTCGGGCTCGCCTTCGCGGTCGCCGCCTCCGCCAACCTGCCGGTGCTGCTGTACTCCCTGTTCTGGCGGAACTTCACCACGCGCGGGGCGGTCTGGTCGGTGTACGGGGGGCTCGTCCCCGCGGTGCTGCTGGTGCTGCTCTCGCCGGTCGTGTCGGGAAGCCCCGAGGCGCTCTTTCCCGGCGCGGACTTCCAGCTGTTCCCGCTGCAGAACCCCGGCGTGGTCTCCATCCCGCTGGGCTTCCTCGCCGGCTGGCTCGGCACGGTCACCTCTCCGGAGGCCCCGGACGAGGCCCGGCACGCCGAGACGGAGGTACGGGCACTGACGGGCGCGGGCGCGGCATAGGGCGGAGGCGGGGCGGCGGGCTCAGGACGGGGCCCAGGCGTACCGGTGCTCGGGCCGGCCGGTCTCGCCGTACCTCAGCGACAGACGCACCCGGCCGGTCCGCTCCAGCAGCTTCAGGTACCGCTGCGCCGTCTGCCGGCTCACCCCCGCCCGTTCCGCGATCTCCTGCGCGGACAGCGGGCCGTCGGCGGCGAGCAGCACCTGGCGTACGAGCTCGGCCGTCGTCGGGGAGTGGCCCTTGGGCAGGTCCGGCGCCCCCGAACCCACCGACAGGGCGCCGAAGATCCGGTCCACCTCCGCCTGCTCGGCCTCACCCCCGCCGTCCAGCGTCCGCCGCAGCGCCGCATACGCCTCCAGCTTGGGGCGCAGGCCGGCGAAGTTGAACGGCTTGACCAGGTACTGAAGCGCGCCGTGGCGCTGGGCCGCCTGGACGGTGGCCACGTCGCGGGCCGCCGTCACCATGATCACGTCCGTCTGGTGCCCCCGCCGGCGCAGCTCGCGCACGACCGCCAGGCCGTTTCCGTCCGGGAGGTAGTGGTCGAGCAGGATCAGGTCGACCGGCAGTTCCTCGACCCGGCTGAGCGCCTCCGCCGCAGTGTGGGCCAGCGCGACGACGCCGAAGCCCGGCACCTTGGCCACGTACGCGGCGTTGATCTCGGCGACCCGCACGTCGTCGTCCACGACCAGCACGCCGATCACCGCGCACCTCCCAGCCGGGCGGGCCGGTCGGACGCGGCGGCGTCCGGGCCGCCCGCGGGGGCGCCGGTGACAGCACCGGCGCTGCCCGCCGGCGGGCGGGTGTCGTCCGGGGGCGCGCCGGTCGCGGCTTCCGGGCCCCGCGAAGGCCCCTGCGCGCCCGCCTGCGGCAGCGGCACCGCTCCGGTGGCCCCCCTCGACCGCCGTGCCGCGGCGCGCCGTGACACCGGCGGCACCGGACCGGGCGCCGCCCCGCGCCCCTCGGCCTCACCGGGAGCCGGGGCGTGGTCCGTCAGCGCCTCCGGGAGGACGACCGTGAACCGGGCGCCGCCGCCGGGGGCCTCCGCCACCCGGGCGCTCCCGCCCTGGCGCTCCGCCAGGCGGCGCACCATGGCCAGACCCAGCCCGCGACGCCCCCCGTGCGCCGGGAGGTCCTTGGTGGACCAGCCCTCGGTGAACACCAGGTCCCGCCGCTCGGGCGGAACGCCGGGCCCGCTGTCCGTCACCCGCAGCACCACCGTGCGGCTCTCCGTGCTCAGCTCGACCTCCACGAGCGGTTCCGCCGAGCCGGCCGCCGCGTCGACCGCGTTGTCCACGAGGTTGCCCAGGACCGTCACCACTTCGCGGGGTTCGACCAGCCGGTCGGGCAACAGCGTCCCGGGGGCCAGGCGCAGCGAGATGCCGCGTTCCGTCGCCACGGTGGCCTTGCCGACGAGGAGCGCCGCCAGCAGCGGGTCGTGCACCTTCTCGGTGACCTGCTCGGCCGTCGCCCGGTGCACCCCCACCACCTCGGTGACGTACTCCACCGCCTCCTCGTGCATCTCCAGCTCCAGCAGCCCCAGCAGTGTGTGCAGCCGGTTGGCGTGCTCGTGGTCCTGCGCCCGCAGCGCGTCGATCAGCCCGCGCGTGGAGTCCAGCTCGCGCCCGAGCCGCTCGAGCTCGGTGCGGTCGCGCAGGGTCGCCACGGCACCCCCGTCGTCGGTCGGCATCCGGTTGGCGATCAGCACCCGGTGCCCGCGTACGGTCACCAGGTCCTCGCCCGTGACCCGGCCGGCCAGAACGTCCGCCGTGCGGCCCGGGCCGAGCGCCTCCTCCAGGGGCCGGCCCGTCGCCTCGGGGCCGACACCCAGCAGCCGCTGCGCCTCGTCGTTCACCAGCCGGATCCGCCCGGCCCGGTCGAACGCCACGACGCCCTCGCGGATGCCGTGCAGCATCGCCTCGCGCTCGGCCAGCAGCGCCGAGATGTCCGAGAAGGCGAGGTCATGGGTTCGGCGCTGGAGCCGCCGGGAGATCAGGTAGGCGGCCAGGGCCCCCACGGCCAGGGCCCCGCCCGCGTACGCCAGCAGACCGGGGATCGCGGCCAGCAGCCGGGCGCGGACGCTGTCGTACTCGATGCCGACGGACACCGCGCCGACGATCACGCCCGCCCCGTCCCGCAGCGCCACCTTCCCGCGGGCCGAGCGGCCGAGCGTGCCGTCGTCGATCTCCATCACGTCCTTGCCCGCGAGGGCCTCGCTGGGGTCGGTGGAGACGACCCTGCCGATCTGCGCGGGGTCGGTGTGGGACCACCGCACCCCGCGCCGGTCCATGACCACCACGTACTCGGCGCCGGTGGCCCGCCGGATCCGCTCGGCCTCCGCCTGTACCGGCCCGGAGGCGCTCGGAGGCGTACGCGTCAGCTCCCCGGCGACCTCGCTCGACGCGGCCGTCTCGGCGATCGCCAGGGCCCGCCGCATCGCCTGGTCGTCGAGCTGGGCGCTCAGCGGCGCCAGGAACAGGCCGGTGGCCAGCACCGTCACCCCCGCGACGATGGCCAGCTGCATCAACAGCACCTGCGAGAAAACTCGCCGCGGCCAGCCCAGCCGCAGGCGTCGCCCCGCCGGCCCGCGCGGGGGCGGCGCGGCGGCGGGGGAGGGCGGCGAGGCCGGTGCGGAACTCATGCAGGAACGGTAAGCGAGCTCCGCCGTGGAGGAAATGTCCGGCGTCACGTCCGGAACGTCCGCTCCGGTGCCCGTTCGCCGGCCGTCCCCCGCCCCGTCGGAGCCGCCTGTCTCCCGCCTATCCTGGTGCCGCGAAACCGCCGTACGCGGAGCCGGCCGAGAAGGGAACCCCTTGAGCAGCGTGCAGCAGATCCCCGTCGTCGTCCTCGCGGGCTTCCTGGGGTCGGGAAAGACGACCCTGCTCAACCACCTGCTGCGCAGCGCCAGAGGGACGCGCGTCGGTGTCATGGTCAACGACTTCGGCTCGATCGAGATCGACGCCATGACCGTCGCCGGACAGGTCGGCTCGACCGTCTCCCTGGGCAACGGCTGCCTGTGCTGCGCGGTCGACGCGAGCGAGCTGGACACCTACCTGGAGGTCCTTACCCGGCCCTCCTCCCGCCTCGACGTCATCGTCATCGAGGCGAGCGGCCTGGCCGAGCCGCAGGAACTGGTGCGGATGATCCTCGCCAGCGACAACCGGCGCGTCGTGTACGGCGGCCTCGTCGAGGTCGTCGACGCCGCCGAGTTCGACGCCACCCGCGAACGCCACCCCGAGACCGACCGGCACCTGGCCATCGCCGACCTCGTCGTCGTCAACAAGGCCGACCGCGTCGGCCCGGACGAGCTGCGGCGTGTCCACACGGCGGTCGCGGACCTCGCCGGCCGGGCGGCGGTGATCGACGCCGCGTACGGCAGGGTCGACCCCGAGCTCCTCTTCGACCGCGCCGCCCGCGCCGACGACGGCGGGCCGCGCCAGCTGACCTTCGAGGACCTGGACGAACTGCACGTCGCCGAGAAGGTCCACCCGCACGCGGCGTACGACACCGTGTCCTTCACCGCCGGCGAGCCGATGCACCCCCGCCGGCTGTTGGACTTCCTCGACTCGCGCCCCGAGGGCCTCTACCGCATCAAGGGCTTCGTCGACTTCGGCGCCGCCGATCCCGCGAACCGCTACACCTTGCACTCGGTCGGCCGTTTCCTCCGCTTCCACCCGGAGCCCTGGCCGCGCGGCGCACAGCGCCTCACCCAGCTCGTCCTCATCGGCGCCGGCACGGACGGCGACGCCCTCCACAAGGCCCTGGACGACTGCCGGGTCACCGGCCCCCAGGACGTACCGGAGGAGCACAGCATGTGGGGCGTCCTGCGCTACGTACCGGACCCCGAGGACGCTCCCGCCGAGACGCCGGAGCCGGTGGACGCGCCCGCCGAAGCGGCTCCCTAGCGCCCCCCCCGGCAGCGGTTCCCCCGACCGCGCCGGTGCGCCCGCCCTCCGGCGGGCGCGCTTCGCGCGACGACCCCGTTACGACGCCGGCCCCGCCAGCACCTCCACCTGCTTGACGAGCGGCGTGCCCGAGCCGTCCCGGCGCGGATCCATCTCCGGGAGCTCCACCGGCGTGCCGTTCTTCTGCGCCGCGCGGGCCGGGGCCGCGCCCGCCCAGGCCAGGACCAGCGCGTCCTCACCCTTCAGGAACCGCTGGCAGCGCACACCGCCCGTCGCACGGCCCTTGCGCGGGTACTGGTCGAACGGCGTGAGCTTCACCGACGTGGCCGCCGTCGGGTCCAGAGCGCCGGACGAACCGGCTGCCGTGAACACCACGGCGTCCGCCGCCGGGTCGACCGCGGTGAAGGAGATCACCTCGGCGCCCGCCGCCAGCTTGATACCGGCCATACCGCCCGCAGGACGGCCCTGCGGTCGCACCGCCGAGGCCGGGAACCGCAGCAGTTGCGCGTCGGAGGTGATGAAGACCAGGTCCTCCTCGCCCGTGCGCAGCTCGGCCGCGCCGACGATCCGGTCGCCCTCCTTGAGGCCGATGACCTCCAACTCGTCCTTGTTCGCCGGATAGTCCGGCACCACCCGCTTGACCACGCCCTGGAGGGTGCCGATGGCCAGGCCCGGGGAGGACTCGTCGAGGGTGGTCAGGCACATCACCGTCTCGTCCTTCTCCAGCGTCAGGAACTCCGACACCTGGGCCCCGCCCGACAGGTTGGGCGCGGACGCCGTGTCCGGCAGCTGCGGAAGGTCGATCACCGACAGCCGCAGCAGCCGCCCCGTGGACGTCACCACGCCGACCTCGCCGCGCTGCGTCGCGGGCACCGCCGAGACGATCACGTCGTGCTTGGTGCGCTTGCCGCCGCCGTCCGGCAGCGGTTCACCGCTCGCCGTACGGGCCAGCAGGCCCGTCGACGACAGCAGCACCCGGCACGGGTCGTCCGCGACCTCCAGGGACGCCGCCGCGACCGGCGCGCCCGCCGACTCCAGCAGCACGGTGCGCCGCTCGGTGGCGAACTTCTTGGCGACCACCGCCAGTTCCGAGGACACGAGCTTGCGCAGCTCGGCGTCCGACTCCAGGATCCGGGTCAGCTCCTCGATCTCGCTCCGCAGCCGGTCGCGCTCGCCCTCCAGCTCGATCCGGTCGAACTTGGTGAGCCGGCGCAGCGGGGTGTCCAGGATGTACTGCGTCTGGATCTCGCTCAGCGAGAAGCGCTCGATCAGCCGCTCCTTGGCCTGCGCCGAGTTGTCGCTGGAGCGGATGACCCGGATGACCTCGTCGATGTCGAGCAGCGCCACGAGCAGGCCCTCGACCAGGTGCAGCCGGTCGCGCTTCTTGCCGCGCCGGAACTCGCTGCGCCGCCGGACCACCTCGAAGCGGTGGTCCAGGTAGACCTCCAGCAGCTCCTTCAGGCCCAGCGTGAGGGGCTGCCCGTCGACCAGCGCCACGTTGTTGATGCCGAAGGACTCCTCCATCGGCGTCAGCTTGTAGAGCTGTTCCAGCACGGCCTCCGGGATGAAGCCGTTCTTGACCTCGATGACCAGCCGCAGCCCGTGCTCGCGGTCGGTGAGGTCCTTGACGTCCGCGATGCCCTGGAGCTTCTTGGCCGCCACCAGGTCCTTGATCTTCGCGATCACCTTCTCGGGGCCGACCGCGAAGGGCAGTTCCGTGACGACCAGGCCCTTGCGGCGCGCCGTCACGTTCTCCACGGTCACCGTCGCGCGGATCTTGAAGGTGCCGCGGCCGTTCTCGTACGCGTCCCTGATCCCGGACAGGCCCACGATCCGGCCGCCCGTCGGCAGGTCCGGACCCGGCACGTACCGCATCAGGGTGTCCAGGTCGGCGCCCGGGTGCCTGATCAGGTGGCGGGCGGCGGCGACGACCTCGCCCAGGTTGTGCGGGGGCATGTTGGTCGCCATGCCGACCGCGATCCCGGAGGCACCGTTGACCAGCAGGTTCGGGAAGGCGGCGGGCAGCGCGACCGGCTCGCGCTCCTGCCCGTCGTAGTTCGGGTTGAAGTCGACCGTGTCCTCGTCGATCGACTCCGTCATCAGGGACGTCGCGTCGGCCATCCGGCACTCGGTGTACCGCATCGCGGCCGGCGGGTCGTCGTTGCCCAGCGAACCGAAGTTGCCGTGCCCGTCCACCAGCGGCAGGCGCATGGAGAACGGCTGCGCCATGCGCACCAGCGCGTCGTAGATCGACGCGTCACCGTGCGGGTGCAGCTTGCCCATCACCTCGCCGACGACCCGGGCGCACTTCACGAAGCCGCGCTCGGGCCGCAGTCCCATCTCGTTCATCTGGTAAACGATGCGACGGTGCACCGGCTTCATGCCGTCGCGGGCGTCCGGCAGGGCCCGGGAGTAGATCACCGAGTACGCGTACTCGAGGAAGGAGCCCTGCATTTCGTCGACGACGTCGATGTCGAGGATCCGCTCCTCGAAGTCGTCGGGCTGCGTGGTCTTCGTGCTGCGGCGGGCCATCGCGGCTGCGGCTCCTTCTTCACCAACAAGGTTGATCTGACGCCGACCATTGTGGACCGTCGCACTGACAACGCCGACCGCGACCCGGAAGAGGGACGGCGGCGGAATCCGGGAACTTCGCCGGGTGCCGGTCCGCTTGCATACAGTGGCAGGACTTCCACAGCGGTCCCGCAGCAGGTCGCAGCAGCTGCATACAGTGGCGGAGGACGTCCGCCGCGACCCGCGGGCGGGCTTTTTCTCAAGCGATCGAAGGGACGTACATGCCCATGGGTCACACGGCCACAGCCCAGGCCGGCTCCGGCGGCCTGACAGCGACCGAGCACCGCCTGGCCAACGGCCTGCGCGTGGTGCTCTCCGAGGACCACCTGACCCCGGTCGCCGCGGTCTGCCTCTGGTACGACGTCGGCTCACGCCACGAGGTCGAGGGCCGCACCGGGCTCGCCCACCTCTTCGAGCACCTGATGTTCCAGGGCTCGAAGCAGGTCCAGGGCAACGGCCACTTCGAGCTGGTGCAGGGCGCCGGCGGTTCCCTCAACGGCACGACCAGTTTCGAGCGCACCAATTACTTCGAGACCATGCCCACCCACCAGCTGGAGCTGGCGCTGTGGCTGGAAGCCGACCGGATGGGCTCCCTGCTCGCCGCGCTCGACGACGAGTCCATGGAGAACCAGCGGGACGTCGTCAAGAACGAGCGCCGCCAGCGGTACGACAACGTTCCGTACGGCACCGCCTTCGAGAAGCTGACCGCCCTCGCCTACCCCGAGGGCCACCCTTACCACCACACCCCGATCGGCTCCATGGCCGACCTGGACGCCGCCACCCTCGAGGACGCTCGGCACTTCTTCCGTACGTATTACGCGCCCAACAACGCCGTCCTGTCGGTCGTCGGGGACATCGACCCGGAGCAGACGCTCGCCTGGATCGAGAAGTACTTCGGCTCCATCCCCTCCCACGACGGCAAGCAGCCGCCGCGCGACGGGACGCTTCCGGAGATCATCGGCGAGCAGCTGCGCGAGGTCGTCGAGGAGGAGGTCCCGGCCCGCGCCCTGATGGCCGCCTACCGGCTGCCGCACGACGGCACGCGCGAGTGCGACGCCGCCGACCTCGCCCTCACCATCCTGGGCGGCGGCGAGTCGTCGCGGCTGCACAACCGCCTGGTGCGCCGCGACCGCACGGCCGTGGCGGCCGGCTTCGGCCTGCTGCGCCTGGCGGGCGCGCCCTCGCTCGGCTGGCTGGACGTCAAGACGTCCGGCGGGGTGGAGGTGCCCGACATCGAGTCGGCCGTCGACGACGAGCTGGCCCGGTTCGCCGCCGAGGGCCCCACGCCCGAGGAGATGGAGCGCGCCCAGGCCCAGCTGGAGCGCGAGTGGCTGGACCGGCTGGGCACCGTCGCCGGCCGCGCCGACGAACTGTGCCGGTACGCGGTGCTGTTCGGCGATCCGCAGCTCGCCCTGACCGCCGTCCAGCGCGTCCTGGACGTCACGGCCGAGGAGGTGCAGGCGGTCGCCCAGGCCCGCCTCCGCCCCGACAACCGCGCGGTGCTGGTCTACGAACCCGCCGGCACCGCCCACAGCGACCAGGAAGAAGAGGGGGCCGACCAGTGAGCGACGCAGCTGTGTCCCTGACGTCCATGGAGTTCCACCCGCAGCCCCGGCCCGGGACCGCCAGGCCGTGGGCCTTCCCCGCCCCCGACCGCGGCACTCTCGACAACGGCCTGACGGTCCTGCGCTGCCACCGCCCCGGTCAGCAGGTCGTGGCCGTCGAGATCTTCCTCGCCGCGCCGCTGGAGGCCGAGCCCGAGGGTCTCGACGGCGTCGCCACGATCATGGCGCGGGCCCTGTCGGAGGGCACCGACAAGCACTCGGCGGAGGAGTTCGCCGCCGAGCTGGAGCGATGCGGCGCCACCCTCGACGCGCACGCGGACCACCCCGGTGTCCGGATCTCCCTCGAGGTGCCGGTCTCCCGCCTCTCCAAGGCCCTCGGGCTGGTCGCCGAGGCGCTGCGGGCCCCCGCCTTCGCCGACAGCGAGGTCGAGCGCCTGGTCCGCAACCGGCTCGACGAGATCCCGCACGAGATCGCCAACCCGGCCCGCCGTGCCGCCATGCAGCTCTCCAAGGAGCTGTTCCCGGCCACCTCCCGCATGTCGCGCCCCCGCCAGGGCACCGAGGCGACCGTCGCGGGCATCGACTCCGCGGCCGTGCGCGCCTTCTACGAGGCCCACGTACGGCCCGCGACCGCCACCGCCGTGGTCGTCGGCGACCTCACCGGCGTCGACCTCGACGCGGTGCTCGCCGACACGCTCGGAGCCTGGACCGGCGACACGGCCGAGCCCCGCCCCGTCCCGCCCGTGACGGCGGACGACACCGGCCGCGTCATCATCGTCGACCGCCCCGGCGCGGTGCAGACGCAGCTGCTCATCGGCCGTATCGGCGCCGACCGGCACGACCGGGTGTGGCCGGCCCAGGTGCTGGGCACCTACTGCCTGGGCGGCACCCTCACCTCCCGCCTGGACAAGGTCCTGCGCGAGGAGAAGGGCTACACCTACGGCGTACGGGCCTTCGGCCAGGTGCTGCGCTCCGGCCCCGAGGGCGGCGCCGCGATGCTCGCCATCAGCGGCTCGGTCGACACCCCGAACACCGGCCCCGCCCTCGACGACCTGTGGAAGGTGCTGCGCACCCTCGCCGCCGAGGGCCTGACCGACGCCGAGCGGGAGACGGCCGTGCAGAACCTGGTGGGCGTCGCCCCGCTCAAGTACGAGACGGCCGCCTCCGTCGCGGCCACCCTCGCCGACCAGGTCGAGCAGCACCTCCCGGACGACTTCCAGGCCCAGATGTACGCCCGGCTCGCGGAGACGGGCACCGTGGAGGCCACCGCGGCGGTCGTCAGCGCGTTCCCGACGGACCGTCTGGTCACGGTCCTCGTCGGTGACGCGGCTCAGATCAAGGAGCCCGTGGAAGCGCTCGGGATCGGCGAAGTGACGGTCGTCTCCGGCTGATTGGCGCGGCCTCGCCCCCTGGGCGGAACGCGTTGCGGGCCCCGGTACCGTTCGGTGCCGGGGCCCTGTCGTATGTCCGGTTTGTTGCGGAGATTCAGTGTCTGACCTGTGGCGTGCGCTACAAAAAACCGTGTCTGTTTGGTGATTGAAAGATCGGCCGCTTAGCGTCTGATGCGCTGCCCGACCGGTACCCGTCGCACCCGCGGCACCGGGCAGCCATCGCCGAGTCCCCGTCAGGCGCGAGCCTGGGGAGCCGGGGACCCACGTAGTCCCTGGGGTGAATCGGACGCCTTCGCACCCGTGCGGAGGGGCCCGTAGGAGACCTTCCTGCTCCGAACCCGTCAGCTAACCCGGTAGGCGAGAAGGAAGGAAAGGATCAGCCACTTCATGGCGTTCACCCGTGCCACCGGGAAGCACCGTGCCCCGAGCCGTCTGAGCCGCAAGAGCGCACACGTCGCCGGAGTCGCCGCCCTCGCCACCACCGGCGTCATCGGAACCCTCGCTTCCCCGGCCCTCGCCGCCGCCCCGGACACCGCTCCCGGTTCGCTCGAGGACACCGGCCTCACCCAGGCGGTCATCACGGACACCCTCGCCGAGCAGATCGACGCCCAGGCCGAGGCCCAGGAGCTGGAGGCCCAGGAGGCCGCCGCCAAGGCGGCCGCCCAGGCGAAGGCGGAGGCCGAGGCCAAGCGCAGGGCCGAGATCCGGGTGGAGGCCGCCCGGGAGGCCAAGGAGCGCGCCGACCGCGAGGCCGAGCGCCGGCGGCTGAACGCCTTCCAGCTGCCGGTCGAGGGCAGCTACGTCAGCACCGGGTACCAGACCGGCGGCGCCATGTGGTCCTCCGGCAGCCACACCGGCGTCGACTTCCACGCCGCCTCCGGCTCCCGCGTGGTCTCCGTGGGCGCGGGCACCGTCGTCGAGGCGGGCTGGGGCGGCGCGTACGGCAACAACGTCGTGATCCGGATGAACGACGGCACCTACACCCAGTACGGCCACCTCGCCTCCGTCAGCGTGTCGGCCGGCCAGACCGTGATGCCGGGCCAGCAGATAGGCCTGTCCGGCTCCACCGGCAACTCCTCCGGGCCGCACCTCCACTTCGAGGCCCGCACGAGCGCCGACTACGGCTCGGACATCGACCCCGTCGCGTACCTCCGCTCCCACGGCGTCAACGTCTGACCCCTTCCGCCCGTCGCCGAAGGCCCCGGTTCATGACCCGAACCGGGGCCTTCGGCGTGCCGGGGTCTCCCGGTGCGGGCCTGCTGGCCAAAAAGAACTCAATGGATTCCGGGTGGCTGTCGGAAAGTGCGGTTCTCTGCAATAGAGTCACTCGACAGGCGTCAATCGGCGGAGTTTCGCGCGGATAAAGTTGGGGGTTCTGGTATGCGCATTCCCGCGCCCTCGGTATGCACGGCGATCCGCGACGACATCGTCACCGGGGTGTTCGCGCGCGGCAGCCGGCTCACCGAGGAGCAGCTGGCCCGCCGCTACGGGGTCTCGCGGGTACCGGTCCGTGAGGCGCTGCGCACCCTGGAGTCGGAGGGGTTCGTCACCACCCGCCGCCATGTCGGCGCGTGCGTCGCCGAGCCCACCGAGCAGGAGGCCGCCGACCTGCTGGAGATGCGGACGCTGCTGGAGCCGCTGGGCGCCGCCCGCGCCGCCCAGCGCCGGACCGATGCCCATCTCAAGGTGCTCAGGGGGCTGGTCAGGCTGGGCCAGGAGCGGGCGCGCCGCGGCCAGGGGGAGGATCTGCGCTCGCTGGGCGGCTGGTTCCACGAGACGCTCGCCCAGGCGTCCGGCAGCCCCGCGCTGACGGCGCTGCTGACTCAGCTGCGGCACAAGATCGCGTGGATGTACGTGGTCGACCAGCCCGCCCGGCCGGCCGAGGTGTGGGCCGAGTACGGCGCGATCGTGGACGCCGTGGCCCGGGGCGACGCCGAGCGGGCCCGCACGCTCACCACCCTGCACGTGGAGCGCGCGCTCACCGCGCACCGGCTGCGGCGGGTGGAGCGGCCGGTCCCGGGCGGGGGTGTGGTGAGGACTTCGCAACACCGCGTAAACACCGCGAGCGTCCGCAATTAACAGCGGCACCGTATACAAAGAAGAGGGAATTTCCGTCCCGGAATTCACCCTGCCTGAAAAGGGCTGATGTTCCCCGCGCTTTCCGGGTTCCGTGATTCCAGGATTCCGGCGTCGGCCGGTGCCGGTGAAACAGCGGAGCCGTACCACCCGGGGTCGGGGGTACGGCTCGGCGGTGAGACTGTGGGGCGACCGGAAGGTCAGACGGTCTCGGGGAGCTCTTCGAGACCCTCGGCGACCAGCTTCGCCAGACGGTCCAGGGCGGCGTCCGCGCCCTCCGCGTCCGAAGCGAGCACGATCTCCTCGCCGCCCTGCGCGCCCAGGCCCAGCACCGCGAGCATCGACGCGGCGTTGACCGGGTTGCCGTCGGCCTTGGCGATCGTCACGGGGACGCCGGAGGCCGTGGCGGCACGGACGAAGATGGAGGCGGGGCGGGCGTGCAGGCCCTCGGCCCAGCCGACGTTGACGCGGCGCTCAGCCATGGTGTTGCCCTTCGAGTCTCGGCGGTTGTCTAGACCAGTTGTCGAATCCAGTCTCTCACGTCCCGCGGGGTGCTCGAACCGGCTCCACGGGGCCACGTCGGCCGGTCGGCCGGCCTCACCCAGCGTTGTCCACAGCACCTCCGCGACCGGGCGTCCGCACCGTACCCTGGGGCCCATGCGGACCCCGTCGGATCAGCCGGAACACGTGTACCCCGACCACTGGGAGGCCGACGTCGTGCTGCGGGACGGCGGCACCGCGCGGATCAGGCCGATCACCACGGATGACGCCGAACGCCTGGTCAGCTTCTACGAACAGGTCTCGGACGAGTCGAAGTACTACCGGTTCTTCGCACCCTACCCCCGGCTCTCCGCCAAGGACGTGCGCCGCTTCACCCACCACGACTACGTGGACCGGGTGGGGCTCGCGGCCACCGTCGGCGGCGAGTTCATCGCCACGGTCCGTTACGACCGGATCAACGCACAGGGCCTGCCCGCGAGCGCCCCGGCCGACGAGGCGGAGGTGGCCTTCCTCGTCCAGGACGCCCACCAGGGGCGAGGTGTCGCCTCCGCGCTGCTCGAGCACATCGCCGCCGTCGCCCGGGAGCGCGGCATCCGGCGGTTCGCGGCCGAGGTGCTGCCCGCCAACAACAAGATGATCAAGGTGTTCACGGACGCCGGCTACACGCAGAAGCGCAGTTTCGAGGACGGCGCCGTGCGCCTCCACCTCGACCTGGAGCCCACCGACCGGTCCCTCGCCGTCCAGCGCGCCCGTGAGCAGCGCGCCGAGGCCCGGTCCGTGCAGCGGCTCCTCGCGCCCGGCTCCGTGGCGGTCATCGGCGCCGGCCGCGCCCCCGGCGGGGTCGGCCGCACGGTCCTGCGCAACCTCCTGGACGCCGGGTACACGGGCCGTACGTACGCAGTGAACCGAGCCCTGCCCGACACGACGACCTCGCTGGACGGGGTGCCCGCCTTCCGCTCCGTCGCCGACATCGGCCAGCCCGTCGACCTCGCCGTCGTCGCCGTGCCGGCGGAGCGGGTCCCGGAGGTCGTCGCCGACTGCGGCGAGCACGACGTGCAGGGCCTGGTCGTGCTGACCGCCGGGTACGCCGAACAGGGCGCCGAGGGCCGGGCCCGGCAGCGGGAACTCGTGCGCCAGGCCCGTTCGTACGGCATGCGGATCATCGGCCCCAACGCGTTCGGGATCATCAACACCGCGCCCGGTGCGCGGCTCAACGCCTCGCTCGCGCCGCACCCGCCGGCGGCCGGGCGGATCGGTCTGTTCACCCAGTCCGGCGCCATCGGCATCGCCCTGCTGTCCGGGCTCCACCGGCGCGGCGCCGGCCTGTCGTCCTTCATCTCGGCGGGCAACCGCGCGGACGTGTCGGGCAACGACTTCCTCCAGCACTGGTACGACGACCCGGACACCGACGTCGTCCTGCTGTACCTGGAGTCGATCGGCAACCCCCGCAAGTTCACCAGGCTCGCCCGGCGTACGGCGGCGGTGAAGCCGGTCGTCGTGGTCAAGGGCGCCCGGCACAGCGGCAGCGCCCCTCCCGGCCACGCCGTGCCGGTCACCCGTGTCCCGCACACCACGGTCTCCGCGCTGCTCCGGCAGGCCGGCGTGATCCGGGTCGACACGGTCACCGAACTGGTCGACGCCGGCCTGCTCCTGGCCGGGCAGCCGCTCCCGGCGGGCCCGCGCGTCGCGATCCTCGGCAACTCGGAGTCGCTCGGCCTCCTGACGTACGACGCCTGCCTCACGGAGGGGCTCCGCCCCCGGCGTCCCCGCGACCTGACGACTGCGGCCACACCGCGGGACTTCCGCACCGCCCTCACCGAGGCCCTCCGGGACGACACGTGCGACGCGGTCGTGGTCACCGCGATCCCCTGGGTCGGGGAGAACGGGACCACCGAGTCCGGCGACGGCCAGGTCCTGGCCGAGGCGCTGCGGGCCGCCACCGAGGAGGCGCCGGCCAAGCCGGTGCTGGTCGTCCACGTGGAGATGGGCGCCCTCGCCGACGCCCTGGCGGCGGCCACCAGCACGGCGCCGACCGCCCCGTCACCCCCGTCGGCCGCCCCGTCACCTCCGGCGGCCGGCCCCGGCGCCCCGGCGCAGACGGCCCCCGGCCCGGGAGCGGCGGTGGCCCCCGCCCCCGGCGTCACGGAGGCCCCCGCCCCCGGCGTCACGGAGGCCCCCGCTCCCGACGGCGGCTACCGCATCCCGGCGTACCCGGCCGCCGAGCGGGCCGTCCGGGCGCTGGCCGAGGCCGTCAGGTACGGGCAGTGGCGGCGCCAGATCGCCGACCCCGGCCGCGTCCCCGAGTACGAGGGCATCGACGAGACGGGAGCCGCCACACAGATCGAACGGGCGCTCGCGCGGGGCGTCGACGAGCGGGGCGTCACCCTCAGCGCCGACGCCACCCGCGACCTGCTCGGCCGCTACGGCATCGCCGTACTGCCCACGCTGCCCGCACCCACGCCGGACGAGGCGGTCCGCGCCGCCGCCGGCCTCGGGTACCCGGTCGCGCTCAAGACCACCGCCCCCCACCTCCGCCACCGCCCCGACCTCGGCGGCGTACGCCTCGATCTGGCCACCGAGGAGCAGTTGCGCAGCGCTTACGCCGAACTGACCGAGACCCTCGGCAGGCCCGAGGAGCTCCAGCCGGTCGTCCAGGCCATGGTCCCGCGCGGCGTCGACACCGTCGTACGCGCCGCCATCGACCCGGCCGTCGGCGCCGTCCTGTCGTTCGGCCTGGCGGGCGCGCCCTCCGAGCTGCTGGGCGACACCGCCCACCGCCTGGTCCCCGCCACCGACCGGGACGTCGCGGAACAGATCCGCTCCATCCGCACCGCCCCGCTCCTGTTCGGCTGGCGCGGTTCCGCGCCCGTCGACACCGCCGCCCTCGAGGAACTGCTGCTCCGGGTGTCCCGGCTGGTGGACGACCACCCGGAGATCGTGGCCGTCGGCCTGGAGCCGGTGGTCGTCGCCCCGCGCGGCCTCTCCGTCCTCGGCGCGACCGTCCGGCTCGCCCCGGCCCCCGCCCGGACGGACCTCGGCCCCCGCAGGCTCCCGAGCTACTGACCGCCCACGGCACCAGCCCGGCTCCGGCCCACCCACCGGCCACGTTCACCCGCCCACCCGACCGCACCCACCGCCCGTCCCACGCCCCACCGCGCTGCAGCACCCCGCCGCACCGCCACCGACCCCCGCCCGCCCACCGGAGCCGGTCATCGGAGCCGGTCACCTGCCCCGGCTCCCGAGCGTCCCGCGCAGTCACCGCGCCCCCGTAGACACCTCAGGCGGATAGCGTGTCAAGCTGCGGCAGCCAGTTGGGTGGGGAATGCAGTGTTCTCATCGAACATCTTGTGGTGCTGGAGGCAG
>NZ_JBWKJV010000035.1:0-59068 GCF_056432045.1 Streptomyces sp. NPDC045701
TACCAGATCCTTTTTCCGTTCCGTTTCCGGTTCGGATTCTGTTTCCGGTGGCCGTTGGAGGGCCTTTGCCTTTCGGCTGATCCGACTTTATCAGAGATTCTGAGTCGGAATTCCCCGCTCTTCCTGGGCACCCTGCGCGGCACGCGAATGTGCCGGGTTCCCGATCTGGCGGAGCCGTAAACGTACTGGAGCGGGGCGCCTCGATGCAAATCGAGGGGCCCCGCTCCAGAAGCGACCTGGTGGGGCGTCAGACCTCGACGACCACCGGGAGGATCATCGGGCGCCGGCGGTAGGTGTCGGAGACCCACTTGCCGATGGTCCGGCGGATCAGCTGCTGGAGCTGGTGCGGCTCCGCGACCCCGTCGGCGGCCGACTTGGCGATGGCTTCGTGCACCTTGGGGAGGACCGCGTCGAACGCGCCGTCCTCGATGCCGGAGCCCCGGGCCTGGATGTGCGGGCCCCCGACGACCTTGCCGGTCGTGGAGTCCACCACCACGAAGACCGAGATGATGCCCTCGTCGCCCAGGATGCGGCGGTCCTTCAGATGCACCTCGGTGACGTCGCCCACCGAGAGGCCGTCGACGTACACGTACCCCGCCTGGACCTTGCCGACGATCTTGGCCTTGCCGTCGACGAGGTCGACCACGACGCCGTCCTCGGCGATGACGATGCGGTCCTTGGGGACGCCCGTCAGGGCGCCGAGCTCGGCGTTGGCGCGGAGGTGGCGCCACTCGCCGTGGACGGGCATCAGGTTCCTCGGCCGGCAGATGTTGTAGAAGTACAGCAGTTCGCCGGCCGAGGCGTGGCCCGAGACGTGGACCTTGGCGTTGCCCTTGTGGACCACGTGGGCGCCCCAGCGGGTGAGGCCGTTGATCACGCGGTAGACCGCGTTCTCGTTGCCCGGGATCAGCGAGGACGCCAGGATCACGGTGTCGCCCTGGACGATGCGGATCTGGTGGTCGCGGTTGGCCATGCGGGACAGGGCCGCCATCGGCTCGCCCTGCGACCCCGTGCAGACCAGCACGATCTCGTGGTCCGGGAGGTCGTCGAGGGTCTTGACGTCGACGACCAGCCCGGCCGGGACGCGCAGGTAGCCCAGGTCCCGGGCGATGCCCATGTTCCGGACCATCGATCGTCCGACGAAGGCGACTCGTCTGCCGTACTCGTGGGCCGCGTCGAGGATCTGCTGGATGCGGTGCACGTGGCTGGCGAAGCTGGCCACGATGATGCGCTTCTGGGCGCCGGCGAAGACCGAGCGCATGACGTTGGAGATGTCACGCTCGGGCGGGACGAAGCCCGGGACCTCGGCGTTCGTGGAGTCCGACAGGAGGAGGTCGATGCCCTCCTCGCTGAGCCGCGCGAAGGCGTGCAGGTCGGTCAGACGGTTGTCCAGCGGGAGCTGGTCCATCTTGAAGTCGCCGGTGTGCACGACCATGCCCGCGGGGGTGCGGATGGCGACGGCCAGGGCGTCCGGGATGGAGTGGTTGACCGCCACGAACTCGCAGTCGAAGGGGCCCAGGCGCTCACGGTCGCCCTCCGAGACCTCCAGGGTGTACGGACGGATCCGGTGCTCCTGGAGCTTGGCCTCGATCAGCGCGAGGGTCAGCTTGGAGCCGATGAGCGGGATGTCCGGCTTGAGCCGGAGCAGGAAGGGGACGCCACCGATGTGGTCCTCGTGACCGTGCGTGAGGACGATGCCCTCGATGTCGTCGAGGCGGTCCTTGAGGCTGGTGAAGTCCGGAAGGATCAGGTCGACGCCGGGCTGCTCCTCCTCGGGGAAGAGCACGCCGCAGTCGACGATCAGCAGGCGGCCGCCGTACTCGAAGACGGTCATGTTCCGGCCGATCTCGCCGAGACCGCCGAGCGGGGTGACGCGCAGGCCGCCCTCGGGCAGCTTCGGGGGCGCGCCCAGTTCAGGATGCGGATGACTCAAAAGACTCTCCTCACCACACGCGCCACGTACCAGTGAGGCACGTGGCGCGCATGACATTCGTGCACTTGCTGTTGTCGGATGGACATTCGTATTCAGTTATGAAGTCTGTGACTACAGCTCTACCCCGCCGGCGGCGAGGTCGACCTTGAGCTGGGCGGTTTCCTCCGGGGAGAGCTCCACCAGCGGCAGGCGCAGAGGCCCGGCGGGGAGGCCCTGGAGGGCGAGGGCGGCCTTGGTGGTGATCACGCCCTGGGTGCGGAACATGCCGGTGAAGACCGGGAGCAGTCGCTGGTGGACCTCGGTGGCCTTCTGGACGTCACCGGTGAGGTGGGCGTCGAGGAGGGCGCGGAGTTCCGGGGTGACGACGTGGCCGACGACGGAGACGAAGCCGCAGGCGCCGACGGAGAGCAGCGGCAGGTTGAGCATGTCGTCACCGGAGTACCAGGCGAGGCCGCTGCGGGCGATGGCCCAGCTGGCGCGGCCGAGGTCGCCCTTGGCGTCCTTGTTGGCGACGATCCGCGGGTGGGCGGCGAGGCGGACGATCGTCTCGGTGTCGATCGGGACGCCGCTGCGGCCGGGGATGTCGTAGAGCATCACCGGGAGGCCGGTGGCGTCCGCGATCGCGGTGAAGTGGCGGAAGAGACCCTCTTGCGGGGGCTTGTTGTAGTACGGGGTGACGGCGAGCAGGCCGTGGGCGCCGGCGCGCTCGGCGGCGCGGGCGAGCTCGACCGAGTGGTGCGTGTCGTTGGTCCCGATGCCGGCGACGACGTGGGCGCGGTCGCCCACCGCCTCCAGGACGGCCCGTACGAGCTGGTCTTTCTCCACGTCGCTGGTGGTCGGTGACTCGCCGGTGGTGCCGTTGACGACCAGGCCGTCGTTGCCTGCGTCGACCAGGTGGGCGGCGAGCCGCTGAGCGCCGTCGAGGTCGAGTGCGCCGTCCGCCGTGAAGGGCGTGACCATGGCGGTGAGGACCCGCCCGAAGGGGGTCTGCGGAGTGGAGATCGGAGCCATGGGTAACACGCTACTCGCTGCTCTGTCCGCCGGGTCCCCTCGGGGGACGTGAGGGAGGTGGAGCCCGGCACTGCCTGCTCGGGGGTTCAAGCAGTGCCGGGTCCGTTTGATCAGCCTAGATGAACTTCTCGAACCCCCGCAATACGGACACTTCGGGCGGATGATCCGCACATCTGTGCCGCGCCGCGATCCGCGGGGCTACGGGGCGACGCGACCGTTGGCGTTGAAGGCCGCGTACGTCAGCGGCATCAGCCGGGCCCACTCCTGCTCCATCTTCTCGCCGACCATCTCGATCTCCCGCTGCGGGAAGGACGGGACCTTGGCCAGTTCGTGCTGCGTGCGCAGGCCGAGGAAGTGCATCAGCGAGCGGGCGTTGCAGGTGGCGTACATCGACGAGAAGAGGCCGACGGGGAGGACCGAACGGGCCACCTCGCGGGCGACACCCGCGGCGAGCATCTCCTGGTACGCCTCGTACGCCTGGACGTACGACGTTTCCATCGTGCGCTCGACGAGGGCCTGCTGCTCCTCGGTGCCCTCGACGAAGACGTACTTGCCGGGGCGGCCCTGCTGGACGAGCCTGCGGTCGGCGCCCGGCACGTAGAAGACCGGCTGAAGCTCCCGGTAGCGGCCGGACTCCTCGTTGTACGACCAGCCCACCCGGTGCCGCATGAACTCGCGGAAGACGAAGATCGGAGCACTGATGAAGAACGTCATCGAATTGTGCTCGAAGGGGCTGCCGTGCCGGTCCCGCATCAGGTAGTTGATCAGCCCCTTGGAGCGCTCCGGGTCCTTCTGCAACTCCTCCAGGGACTGCTCGCCGACCGTGGAGACGCGGGCCGCGAACAGGACGTCGGCGTCGGCCGCGCTGTGCTTGACAAGCTCGACGGTCACATCGCTGCGGAAGCTGGGCTTGAGGTCTTCGGCGGGGGTGTCGCTCACCGGCGGGGTCCTTCCAATTGCATCGCTCGGGCGGCGCCCACTCTACGGCCCGGCACCGACAGCGGAGGACGGGGCGGCGGTGGCCGACATCGTTCGATCATCGCGGGGAAATCGGGCACCAAAGCGCCGCTTCGCGCGTCTGATCCAGTAGCAGTGTCCACCACGAGTTTCCCAGGAGGAGTTCTCCCATGTTCCGCCGGCGTGAGGCAGTCCCGTTCGCGTTCGTCGCCGAGTCCGACCGCTTCCGCAGTAACGTCACTCCCCCGGCTCGGCAGCGTCCCAGCATTTCCGAGGTCACCGGTCGTACGCTGATCGGGCTGACCGTCGTGGCCGGCCTGGTCGGGTCGCTGCTCTTCGGCCTGCCGGCGATGGAGGCGGGTCCCGCCGCCGGTCACGGTCAGCAGTCCGAGGCGTCCCACGGGCGTTGACGCGGGCCCTGCCCCGTACGGGCACCCTGGGGTGGCCGGTCGGCGGACCGCTGGGTAGCCTCACCCGGCACAGCCCCATCGAGCGTGCGTATGAGTGAGGATCAGCCGTGCCCCTGCCCTTCCTGACGGCCGACCGTGGTTTCGACACCGACGAGGACGTCGCGCTTCCGTTCGACGACCACGATCAATGGCGCCGTCCGTACCGTCCGGGGCCCTGGCGGGTCGCGGCGGCGGCGGTGGCCCTGCTGCTCGCCTCGTTCATTCTGCTGGCCACCATGATCATCGGCTTCGCGGGGGGGCTGCCGGCCGCCGCCGTGTGCTTCGCGCTGGCGTCCCTGGTGATCATCTGTGCGCTGCGGATGCTCCGCATGGGGGCCTGGGTGAGCCGGCACGGGCTGCGACGCGTCTCCTTCTTCCGGACGACGACGCTCCCGTGGTCGCAGTCCGGGGGCGTACACACCGTGCAGCAGCCCGTGCGGTGGCTGGGGCTGCCGCGGACGGTGCAGGGGCAGGCCCTCGTGGCCGTACGCAAGGGTGGTGAGCAGCTGGCGCTGCTCACCGACCACAACGCGGACTTCCTTGCCAGGGTCGAGGCGTTCGACCGTGCCGCCGACACCGTCGAGGCCTGGAGCTCGGAGTACGCGGTCAGTTCCTGACCGGCTGCCTGCCCTCGTGGAGGGCGATCGCGCGCTGCATGGCCTTGCGGGCGCGCGGGGTGTCGCGGGCGTCGTGGTAGGCGACCGCCAGCCGGAACCAGCAGCGCCAGTCGTCCGGCGCGTCCTCGGTCTCCTCGCGCCGCCTGGCGAAGACGGCGTCGGCCGAGTCGCGGTCGATGCGGCCGCCGGGGGTGCGCTCCAGCTCGTCGACGGGCAGGCCGCCCTCGGCTTCCAGCTCGGCGGCCAGGCGGTTGGCCCGGGTGACGAACCGGGTGTTCTTCCACAGGAACCAGACGCCGATGGCCGGCAGGACCAGCACCGCGCAGCCGAAGGTGACGGTGAGCGCGGTGCCGTGCTGGATGAGCAGCACGCCACGGCTGCCGACCAGGACGAAGTAGACGACCAGGACGGCTGCCGTGACGAAGTACGTGATCTTCGCGCGCATGGCGGTGATCAGCCCAGGTCCAGGAAGTGTTCCAGGCCGAAGGTCAGGCCGGGAGTGGTCACCACGCGGCGGGCGCCGAGGAGGATGCCCGGCATGAAGCTGCTGTGGTGCAGCGAGTCGTGGCGGACGGTGAGCGTCTCGCCCTCGCCGCCGAGGAGCACCTCCTGGTGGGCCAGCAGGCCCCTCAGGCGTACGGCGTGGACCGGGACGCCGTCCACGTCGGCGCCCCGCGCACCGTCCAGCGCCGTGGTCGTCGCGTCGGGCTGCGGGGCACAGCCGGCCTCGGCGCGGGCGGCGGCGATGAGCTGGGCGGTACGGGTGGCGGTGCCGGAGGGGGCGTCCACCTTGTTGGGGTGGTGCAGCTCGACGACCTCGACCGACTCGAAGTACGGGGCGGCGATCTGCGCGAACCTCATGGTGAGGACCGCGCCGATGGAGAAGTTCGGCGCGATCAGGACGCCGGTCCCGGGCGAGGCCTCCAGCCAGCCTTTCAGCCGGCCCAGGCGGTCCTCGGTCCAGCCCGTGGTGCCGACCACGGCGTGGATGCCGTGCCGGACGCAGAAGTCGAGGTTGCCCATGACGGAGGCGGGGGTGGTGAGCTCCACCGCCACCTGGGCGCCGTTCTCGGCGAGCGTCTCCAGCTTGTCGCCCCGGCCGAGGGCCGCGACCAGTTCCATGTCGTCGGCGGCTTCGACGGCGCGTACGGCTTCGGAGCCGATGCGTCCCTTGGCGCCGATGACCGCGACCCGCAGCTTGCTGCTCATGCTCGTACTTCCTTCGGTTCCGTCCAGGAGTGGCGTTACGCGACCGCGGTGTGGAGGCGGTCCGCCTGCTTGTCCTTCAGGGGGCCGATCACCGACAGCGACGGGCGCTGCCCCAGGAGCTCGGCGGCCACGTCTCGTACATCATCGGGGGTGACCGCGGCCATCCGGGCCAGCATGTCGTCGACCGACATCTGGTCGCCCCAGCACAGCTCGCTCTTGCCGATGCGGTTCATCAGCGCGCCGGTGTCCTCCAGGCCGAGGACGGTGGAGCCCTTCAGCTGGCCGATCGCCCGGGCGATCTCGTCGTCGGTGAGGCCCTCGCGGGCGACCCGGTCCAGCTCGTCGCGGCAGATGCTCAGGACGTCGTGGACCTGGCTGGGGCGGCAGCCCGCGTACACGCCGAACAGGCCGCAGTCGGCGAACCCGGACGTGTACGAGTAGACGCTGTAGGCCAGGCCGCGCTTCTCGCGGACCTCCTGGAAGAGGCGCGAGGACATGCCGCCGCCGAGGGCCGTGTTCAGCACGCCCAGGGCCCAGCGGCGGTCGTCGGTGCGGGCGAGGCCCGGGACGCCGAGGACCACGTGGGCCTGCTCGGTGCGGCGGCTGAGGACCTCGACGCGGCCCGCGGTGCGGATGGCGCGCCGGCCGTCGCGCGGGGCGACCGGGACGGCGTCCGTACGGGTGAGGGCGCCGGCCTTCTCGAAGGCGCGGCGGACCTGGCGTACGACCGTGGCGTGGTCGATGTTGCCGGCGGCGGCGACGACGAGGTGCGTCGGGTCGTAGTGCTTCTTGTAGAAGCGGCGGATCCGGTCGGCGGTGAGCGCCTCGACGGTGTCGACGGTGCCGAGGACCGGGCGGCCCAGCGGAGTGTCGCCGAACATCGTCTTCGCGAACAGGTCGTGGACGACGTCACCCGGGTCGTCCTCGGTCATCGCGATCTCTTCGAGGATGACGCCGCGCTCGGCGTCCACGTCCTCCTGGAGGATCAGCGAGCCGGTGAGCATGTCGCACACGACGTCGATCGCGAGTGGCAGGTCGGTGTCCAGCACGCGCGCGTAGTAGCAGGTGTACTCCTTCGCCGTGAAGGCGTTCATCTCGCCGCCGACCGCGTCGAGGGCGGAGGAGATGTCGAGGGCGCTGCGCCGGTGCGTGCCCTTGAAGAGGAGGTGCTCCAGGTAGTGCGTGGCGCCGCCCAGCGCGGGCGTCTCGTCGCGCGAGCCGACGTGCGCCCAGATGCCGAAGGTGGCGGAGCGTACGGAGGGCAGCGTCTCGGTGACGATGCGCAGGCCACCGGGAAGGGTCGTGCGGCGGACGGTGCCGATGCCGTCCTTGCCCTTGAGGAGCGTTTGGGTACGGGCGACGGCCCGCGCCTCCGAGGAGGTGCGGGCCGTCGTCTTCGAACTACGGGACGTCACTGGTCGGTGTCGTCCTTCTTCTCGCTCTCGGCGGCGGCGTCCTCGTCCGCGATCACGGGGATCAGGGAGAGCTTGCCGCGCTGGTCGATCTCGGCGATCTCGACCTGCACCTTGGAGCCGACCGCGAGCACGTCCTCGACGTTCTCCACGCGCTTGCCACCGGCGAGCTTGCGGATCTGCGAGATGTGCAGCAGGCCGTCCTTGCCGGGCATCAGGGACACGAACGCACCGAAGGTGGTGGTCTTGACGACCGTACCCAGGTAGCGCTCGCCGACCTCCGGCATGGTCGGGTTGGCGATGCCGTTGATCGTGGCGCGGGCGGCCTCTGCCTGCGAGCCGACCTGGGCACCGATGTAGATGGTGCCGTCGTCCTCGATCGTGATCTCGGCGCCGGTGTCCTCCTGGATCTGGTTGATCATCTTGCCCTTGGGGCCGATGACCTCACCGATCTTGTCCACGGGGATCTTGACGGTGATGATCCGCGGGGCGTTGGGGGACATCTCGTCCGGCGTGTCGATCGCTTCCATCATCACGTCGAGGATGTGGAGGCGGGCGTCGCGGGCCTGCTTGAGGGCCGCGGCCAGGACGGAGGCCGGGATGCCGTCCAGCTTGGTGTCGAGCTGGAGGGCGGTGACGAAGTCCTTCGTACCGGCGACCTTGAAGTCCATGTCGCCGAAGGCGTCCTCCGCACCGAGGATGTCGGTGAGGGCGACGTAGTGCGTCTTGCCGTCGATCTCCTCGGAGATCAGGCCCATGGCGATACCGGCGACGGGGGCCTTGAGGGGCACACCGGCGTTCAGCAGCGACATGGTGGAGGCGCAGACGGAGCCCATGGAGGTCGAGCCGTTGGAGCCGAGGGCCTCGGACACCTGACGGATCGCGTACGGGAACTCCTCGCGCGTCGGCAGCACCGGCACGATCGCGCGCTCGGCGAGCGCGCCGTGGCCGATCTCGCGACGCTTCGGCGAGCCGACGCGGCCGGTCTCACCGACGGAGTACGGCGGGAAGTTGTAGTTGTGCATGTAGCGCTTGCGGGTCACCGGGGAGAGGGTGTCCAGCTGCTGCTCCATGCGGAGCATGTTGAGGGTGGTGACGCCCAGGATCTGGGTCTCGCCACGCTCGAACAGCGCGGAGCCGTGCACGCGCGGGATGGCCTCGACCTCGGCGGCGAGCGTACGGATGTCCGTCAGGCCACGGCCGTCGATGCGGACCTTGTCCTTGATGACGCGCTCGCGGACCAGCTGCTTGGTCAGCGCGCGGTACGCGGCGGAGATCTCCTTCTCGCGGCCCTCGAACTGCGGGAGCAGCTTCTCGGCGGCGATCTCCTTGACGCGGTCCAGCTCGGCCTCGCGCTCCTGCTTGCCGGCGATGGTGAGCGCCTGCGAGAGCTCGTTCTTGACCGCGGTGGCCAGCGCCTCCAGGACGTCGTCCTGGTAGTCGAGGAAGACCGGGAACTCGCCGACCGGCTTGGCGGCCTTGGCGGCGAGGTCCGACTGGGCCTTGCAGAGGACCTTGATGAAGGGCTTCGCGGCCTCGAGACCGGCGGCGACAACCTCCTCGGTGGGGGCCTCGGCGCCGTCCTTGACGAGCTGGATCGTCTTCTCGGTGGCCTCGGCCTCGACCATCATGATCGCGACGTCGCCGTCCTCGAGGACGCGACCGGCGACCACCATGTCGAAGACGGCGTCCTCGAGCTCGGTGTGCGTCGGGAACGCGACCCACTGGCCGTTGATCAGGGCGACACGGGTGCCGCCGATCGGGCCGGAGAAGGGCAGGCCGGCCAGCTGCGTGGAGCAGGAGGCGGCGTTGATCGCGACCACGTCGTACAGGTGGTCGGGGTTGAGCGCCATGATCGTCTCGACGATCTGGATCTCGTTGCGCAGGCCCTTCTTGAAGGAGGGGCGCAGCGGCCGGTCGATCAGGCGGCAGGTGAGGACGGCGTCCTCGGAGGGGCGGCCCTCACGGCGGAAGAAGGAGCCGGGGATCTTGCCGGCCGCGTACATCCGCTCCTCGACGTCCACCGTCAGGGGGAAGAAGTCGAGCTGGTCCTTGGGCTTCTTGGAAGCGGTGGTGGCCGACAGCACCATGGTGTCGTCGTCCAGGTACGCCACGGCGGAGCCGGCGGCCTGCTTGGCCAGGCGGCCCGTCTCGAAGCGGATGGTGCGGGTGCCGAAGGTGCCGTTGTCGATGACGGCCTCGGCGTAGTGGGTCTCGTTCTCCACCAAAGCGAATTCTCCGTTGCTTGTCGTCTTTGCGTCCCGGTACGCCCGTGTGGCGGGGGACGGGGCGGAGAAGTGCGCCGTGTGTGCGGGGCCGGTCTTCGATCGAAGCGCCCGGGGTGATCTCTCCCGGGGGCCACTACCGAGGACCGGCGACGGCGCCGGGGCACCTCTCCAGTATGTGGTTGTCGCTTTTCCGTTATGGCGTTGTGTAAGCCAGCCTACAAAGGAGGGGCGACACTCCGCATGTACAGCAAAGGGAGCGGCCCCCTGTGCGTGGGAACCGCTCCCTTCACGGCGTCTTACTTGGCGCCGCCGGCCGCACCGCGGCGGATGCCGAGGCGGTCGACCAGCGCGCGGAAGCGCTGGATGTCCTTCTTGGCCAGGTACTGCAGCAGGCGGCGGCGCTGGCCCACCAGGATCAGCAGACCACGACGGGAGTGGTGGTCGTGCTTGTGGGTCTTGAGGTGCTCGGTCAGGTCCGAGATGCGGCGGGAGAGCATCGCGACCTGGACCTCGGGGGAGCCGGTGTCGCCCTCCTTGGTGCCGAACTCGGCCATGATCTGCTTCTTCGTAGCGGCGTCGAGAGACACTCGGTACTCCTCTTGGTGTTCGATGCGCCCGCGAGTGCCCCTGGTCTTGGTCTCAGGGGAGCTTCCGTGACTCGGAGGCGAAGGTCCGATGAGCGCTGCTTCCAGATCATCCGGAAGCGCGTACACAAACGGCCGTTACACAGCGTACCAGCCCGCTCAGGACGTCAGGGCCCGGATCGAGTGGTACACGTCGAAGACGGCGAGGCACAGCGGGATCGGCGTCAGCAGGACGAACGTCTCCGCGATCTCCAAGAAGCGGCCCCAGAAGGGGGTGACGCCCTTGCGCGGCACGATCAGGCCGATGGCGGTGATCAGCGCGGCGACCCCGGCGACCGCGGCGGCCAGCCACACCGTACGGATGTCCAGCGCCGTGGCGTCGCGCCACAGTCCGGCGGGCGGGCGGAGGCACAGCCCCAGCCCCAGCAGGACGAGGGCGCCGAGGCCCGCCGCGAGGGCGCAGCCGACCTGGGCGGTGTAGCGGAAGAGGTGGGCGCGCATCAGCATGGCGACGCCCGTGGCGAGGGCCAGCAGCTGCCCCCAGACGTCGTCGGAGAACCCGAGGACGGCGGCGGAGCACACCGCGAGGAGCGCGCAGCCGCCGACGAGGCCCACCAGCAGCTCGTGCCCTCGCCGGACCTGGGCGGCGATGCGCTCGGCGTCCACCGGCCCCTGCGGCTCGGGGTCGCCGCCGTAGCCGGTGACCGCGGTGCGGGGCGGCTCGAAGCCGATGGGGAGCCGGGCGAAGCGGGTGGACAGGCCCGGGAGGAAGGCCAGCGCGCCCACCGCGAGCGGCGCGCACACGGCGGCCATTTCGGTCGCGGACATCGTGGTGAGGATCGCGGCGAAGGTCACCAGGGCCCCGACGCCGGAGGCGAGGACGAACGCGACGAAGGGCCCGTCCCCGCCGGGTGAGACGAACGTGAGGATGACGGACACCACGAGCACGGCCCCGCAGGCCAGCAGGAACTGCAGCTTGCCGTTGCCCTGCCCGGCGGCCGGCGCCAGCAGCCCGGCACCGGCGACCCCGGCGTTCACCATCGCGCCGATGCCCAGCGCCACGGCGGAACCGCGGTCGTCGTACACCCGGGCCCGGACACCGGCGAGCGCCAGCAGCAGTACGCCGGCGACCGCGGCCAGGATGCCCGGCAGGCCGTGCATGTCGTGCCCCGGACCGGACGACCACAGCACGAAGGCCAGCAGGACCAGCAGGACCGAGCCGCCGAACAGGCCGGCGCCGCGCATCAGGTCGTCGGTCCACAGGGTGCGGTCACGGGCGACCGCCGAGGCTACGGCGTCGGACACGTCGTCGAAGACGGCGGGCGGCAGCGACTCGGCGAAGGGCCGCAGGGACAGCAGTTCGCCGTCGAGGATGCGCTGGGCGGCGAGGGAACGCGCGCTGTCGAGCACCGTGCCGTCACGGCGCACCAGGTGGTAGCCGACCGGGGCGCCGGGCGCGGGGCTCTGGCCGGACAGCCGGAGGATCTCCGGGTAGAGGTCGGCGACGGGGATGTCCTCGGGCAGTGCGACGTCGACACGGCCATCCGGTGCGACGACAGTGACACGGCAGAAACCCGTTCCGCCGGCGGACGGAGTCGCGGGTGCCGGGTGCCCGGTCCCGGTGGCCGCGGCTGGGGCCGTCATACTCACCTGCTGCATCCCCTCGTGGTGTTCGTGGATCGTCGGCCTGGCACGGTCGAGATGACCCGGAATTTGCGTTGGTTCATGCCCGCGCCCACACGTCGCGTCACCCTACCGCCCACCCGTCGCGCCCCCCGCCAGTAGGATCCCCAGCGCGGATGGAGCCCGTCGCCACGGGGGCGCCGATAGGAACATTTCCGTCCGGCAAGGGAATTGGTGAGCTGTGAGTCAGATCGTCGTCAAGCGCCCACCACGGGCCCTGCCCTCCGAAGTGCCGGGTGATCCGGTGCAGCTGCAACCGCCGCCCGAACTGCCGAGGGGACAGCAGGAAGGCGTTCTGATGCAGCTGTTGCCGACGCTCGGCATGGGCGGGTCGGTCGTCTTCTTCTTCATGACGCCGAACCCCGTCATGCGCATCATGGGCATGGTGATGATCGCGTCCACCGTCGCCATGGTCGTCGCGATGCTCGTGCGCTACCGGCGCGGGACCCAGGGGCAGCTCGCCGACCTGCGGCGTGACTACCTCAAGTACCTGACGCAGACCCGGCGTTCGGTGCTGCGGACCGCGCGTCTGCAGCGGGACGCGCAGTTCTACCTCCACCCGTCGCCCGAGCAGCTGTGGGCGCTGGTCGCCGAGGGCAGCCGTGTCTGGGAACGGCGCGTCGGCGACGACGACTTCGGGCAGGTACGCATCGGCCTGGGCGCCCAGCAGCTCGCCACACCGCTCGTGGCACCCGAAACCGCCCCCGTGGACGAGCTGGAGCCGCTCACGGCGGGCGCCATGCAGCAGTTCCTGTCGGCGCACGGCATGCTCGACGGCCTGCCGATGGCCGTGTCTCTGCGGGCCTTCTACCACCTGACCGTCAGCGGCGACCCCGACTCGGTGCGCTCGTCGACCCGGGCCGTGCTCGGCTCCCTCGCCGCCCTGCACTCCCCCGAGGACCTGGTCATCGCCGTGGCCGCCGACTCCGCCGCGGCACCGCACTGGGAGTGGGCCAAGTGGCTTCCGCACGTCCAGGCCCCCGGCCCCGGTGACGGCGCGGGCAGCCGGCGCCTGATCACCACGGACGCGCGGGACCTCCAGGACATGCTGGCCGTACGCCTGGAGGGGCGCCCCCGCTTCCAGGCCGGCGGCCAACCGCTGCTGGACCAGCCGCACATCGTGGTCGTCCTCGACGGCCAGTCGGTCCCCGCGACGTCCGCGCTCGCCACGCCCGAGGGCATCCAGGGCGTGACCATCATCGAGGTGGTGCCCGGTGAGCCGCACGGGCCGCGCGGCGGCCTGTCCGTGACCGTACGCCCCGACTCCCTGCAGCTGGAGTCCGGCCACGGCCTCGTGTACGACGGGACGCCCGACCACCTCGGGCTCGAGTCCGCGGAGGCCCTCGCCCGACAGCTCGCCCCGCTGCGCATCGCCTCCGGGTCGGACGACGACGAACCGCTGCTCGCCAACCTGGACTTCACCGACCTGCTGAACCTCGGCGACGCCGCGTCGGTCGACGTCAGCCGCACCTGGCGGCCGCGGTCGCAGTCGGAGCGGCTGCGGGTGCCGATCGGTGTGGGCGAGGACGGCTCGCCCGTCATGCTGGACCTGAAGGAGGCCGCGCAGGAGGGCATGGGCCCGCACGGCCTGTGCGTGGGCGCGACCGGCTCCGGCAAGTCCGAACTGCTGCGCACGCTGGTGCTGGGCCTGGCGGTCACGCACTCGTCGGAGACCCTCAACTTCGTCCTCGCGGACTTCAAGGGCGGCGCGACCTTCGCCGGCATGTCGCAGATGCCGCACGTCGCGGCGGTCATCACCAACCTGGCGGACGACCTGACGCTGGTGGACCGCATGGGCGACTCCATCCGCGGCGAGCTCAACCGGCGCCAGGAGATGCTGCGCGACGCGGGCAACTACGCCAACATCCACGACTACGAGAAGGCGCGCGCCGCGGGGGCCCCGCTGCAGCCGATCCCCTCGCTGGTCCTGGTCATCGACGAGTTCAGCGAACTCCTCACCGCCATGCCGGACTTCATCGAGATGTTCGTGCAGATCGGCCGCATCGGCCGGTCCCTCGGCGTCCACCTGCTGCTGGCGTCCCAGCGACTGGAGGAGGGCCGGCTGCGGGGCCTGGAGACGTACCTGTCGTACCGGATCGGTCTGCGGACGTTCTCCGCGGCCGAGTCCCGGGCCGCGATCGGCGTGCCCGACGCGTACTCGCTGCCGAACGTCCCCGGCTCCGGGTACCTCAAGTACGGCACCGACGAGATGGTGCGGTTCAAGGCGGCGTACGTCTCCGGCGTGTACCGCTCCCACCAGCACGCCGCCCTTCCGGGTGGCCCGCTCCCCGTGGACCGCCGGCCGGTTCCGTTCACCGCCGCGCCCGTCCCGGTGCGTTACGTCGAGCCGGCCGCCCGGGCGCAGGTGCCCGCGGCGCGTCCCGCGGAGGACGACGCGCTGGCCGACTCGGTGCTCGACGTGATCGTGCGGCGGTTGGAGGGACGCGGCGCCGAGGCGCACCAGGTGTGGCTGCCGCCGCTGGACAACCCGCCGCCGCTGGACGAGATCCTGCCCGGCCTCGCGGGCGTGGACGGCCGCGGGCTGACGCAGCCGGGGTACGAGGGCGCGGGCCGGCTGGTCGTGCCCCTCGGTGTGGTCGACAAGCCGTTCGAGCAGCGCCGGGACGTGCTGTACCGGGACTTCTCCGGTGCGGCCGGCCACATGCAGATCATCGGCGGCCCGCAGTCGGGCAAGTCGACGCTGCTGCGTACCCTCGTCGCCGGCTTCGCGCTGACGCACACACCGCAGGAGGTCCAGTTCTACGGCCTGGACTTCGGTGGCGGTGGTCTGTCGTCGATCGCGGAGCTGCCGCACGTGGGCGGGGTGGCGTCGCGGCTCGATCCGGAGAAGGTGCGGCGTACGGTCGCCGAGGTGTACGGCGTCCTGTCGCGGCGCGAGGAGTACTTCCGCAGCACCGGCATCGACTCGATCGCCACGTACCGCAGACTGCGGGCCCGCGGGGAGATCTCGGTGACGGACCAGCCCTGGGGCGACGTCTTCCTCGTCATCGACGGCTGGGGCAACTTCCGCGCCGACTACGAGGGCCTGGAACCGGCCGTCCTGGACATGGCGGCGCGTGGTCTCGGCTACGGCATCCACGTGATCCTCACGGCGTCGCGTTCGATGGAGGTGCGCTCCAACATCAAGGACCACCTGATGAACCGGCTCGAACTGCGGCTGGGCGACACCATGGACTCGGAGGTGGACCGCAAAATCGCCGTCAACGTCCCCAGCGGTGTGCCGGGCCGCGGTCTCATCCCCGAGAAGCTGCATTTCATGGCCGCCGTGCCGCGCATCGACGGCATCAACTCGGACAGCGACCTGGCCGAGGCCACGGCCGCGATGGTGAAGGAGATCAGCCGCCACTGGGCCGGCCCCGCCGCCCCGAAGGTACGTCTGCTGCCCCGCGAGCTGCCGGCGGGGAAGCTCCCGGCCGGGTACGCGGAGCCGCAGCGGGGTGTGGCGTTCGCCATCGACGAGAACAACCTGGAGCCGGTCTTCGTCAACTTCGACCGCGACCCGTTCTTCCTGGTGTTCGGTGAGAGCGAGTCGGGCAAGTCGAACATGCTGCGGCTGCTGATCAAGCAGGTGTGCGAGCGGTACGACGGGGACTCCGCGAAGTTCTTCGTCATCGACAACCGGCGTGCGCTGCTGGACGTGACCCCGGCCTCGCACCTGGCGGAGTACGTCCCCATGTCCAACAACATGGACCACCACGTGGACGCGCTGGCCGACCTGATGCAGCGCCGCACCCCGTCCGCCGACGTCACGGCCCAGCAGCTGCGGGACCGCAGCTGGTGGCGCGGCCCGTCGGTGTACGTGGTGGTCGACGACTACGACCTGGTGTCCACGTCGAGCGGCAACCCGCTGGCCAAGCTCACGGAGCACCTGCCGTTCGCGCGGGACGTGGGCGTCCGGTTCATCATCGCCCGCAGCGGGGCGGGCGCCAGCCGGGCCGCCTACGAGCCCTTCATGCAGCGGATGATGGAGCTCGGTGCCCAGGGCGTCCTCCTCTCCGGTGACCCGCAGGAGGGCGACGTGCTCGGCGGTGTGCGGATGCGGCCGATGCCGGCGGGCCGGGGCGTCTTCGTGTCGCGTCAGCGGGGGAACCCGCTGGTGCAGACGGGGCTCATGCCGGAGCTCTCCGGGTGATCGGCGCGGCGGTGTTCGCGGGCGCGTTCGCGGTGGCGTTCCTCGCCCTGGCGCTGTTCGTCGACCCGCGGGCGCTGTGGTGGCGCTTCCGGGCGCCGCACTTCGAGCACCCGGAGGCGCACGAGCCGTCGGCGGCGTCGTTCACGGGGCGGCGGATGGTGCTGGGTGCGCTCGCGGTGTTCCTGGGCTGGCAGGCGGTCGGCATGCTGCGGCTGGCGGGCGTCTTCGAGACGGAGCCGGACCATGCGGAGGTGCTGGAACGGGTGCGCTCGGTGGCCCGGTCGGTCGACGGCTCGATGAGGTCGCCGCTTCCGGGCAGGGAGGACGGGTCCTGGTCCGCATACCTGGACCCCCAGCTGCGCGGGCCGGAGAAGGACGACCCGACGGCGGTGCTGGCGTGGCGTTCCGGCGCACCGGAGCCGGACGGCAACGTGGAGCGCTACGACGTGAGCGGCGCGGAGGGCACCGTCTGCCTGACGGTGACGGCGACCCCCGCGGCGGAGCAACCGGTCCCGGCGTACATGACGCCCATCTGGTTCGACCTGCGGGCGGAGGCCGCGGACGGGGCCTGCGCGGAGGGGTGAGGCGGGGTCCAATGGGTCGCCGCATCCGGGGCACTGCGCCGAGCGGTACGAGGTCGACCGGATCCACCTGCGGACGCCGAGCATTCCCCTGTCGGGACGGCCCAGGAGACACGCAGCGATCGCCGGTCTGCTGTGAGGGGCCGCCACCGGTGTCGTGAACGGCCCTTGCAGCGGGTCACCAGGCACCACTTAGGTTGATGTGATCGAACCGTCCATCCTTATCGGGGGAGGAGCCCTGCAGATGGCTTGGGACGAGTGGGAACAATTGAAGGCGTCGGCGGCCGAGAGGGAATCGTCGCGGATGCAGTTGAACGGGCTGCCGCCCGAGGACAGACCCAATGCCGGCAACCCGCAGGGCGATCTCCAGGTACATCAGAAGGACCTGGCGGCGATCGGTGACCACGCCTTCAAGCTCTACAACCGGCTGTGGAAGGAAGCCCGCGTCACCAGTACGGATTCCGCGGGAACCGATCTGGCCTCGCAGGGCTTCGCCCTCGGCCAGGCGTTGCAGCACGTGTCAACACGGTGGGAGAAGCAGCTCGGCTCCGTCATGGACGCGTGTGCGTTGATCTCGAACCACATGGACTTCACGAAGAACGCGCACGCCGGTGACGAGATCTTCATCGAGCGGCATGTCAGCAGCATCCACACGCTCGACGCCGGGTTCGACGAGGACTGGGCGAAGCGGGGCGAGAAGAATGAGATCTACGGGACGAAACCCACGAAGGACAAGGACTGACCCTCATGGATTTCGACGCTCTGCACTCGGCCAACTTCAAGCTGCTCGACGACACGGTCAGCGACTGGACCAGCATGCTGACAAAACTGGAGGCCCTTGAGAAGGACGCCGAGGACGGCCTTCACAAGCAGGCGAACAAGGCCAACTGGGCGGGCTATAACGCCACGGTGTCGCGGGAGTTCATCGGCAAGACCGCCGGCGAGTTCGGTGACGCCGTCACCCAGGCGACTTCCATCCGGAACATCATGCGGGACACCCGGGACGAGTTGAAGACGCAGCAACGGCTGCTCAAGGAGGCCATCGAGCGTGGCCGGGGCAAGAACCTCACCGTCACCGTGAACGGTGGGGGCTTCACCGTGCGCGAGAACCCGGACCAGAAGGCCCCGGGCGGGCAGACGGACGTGGACGCTCTGCGGGACGAGCTGCAGGGGATCCTCAACAAGGCCACCGAGATCGACACCACGGCGTCGACCTCCCTCAAGGCGCTGGTCGACCTCACCGACCACGGCTTCTCGGACGCCGCGTACAAGAACAGGGACGAGGCGGCCAACGCGGTGAAGGAGGCGGAGCGGCTCGCCGCCGTGGCCAGGAAGAAGCCGGAGGACCTCACGGCTGCGGACTTCGACACCTTGAAGTCCGGTCTGGAGAAGTACTCGGGCGACGAGATCTTCGCCGAGCACTTCGCGACGTCTCTCGGTCCCAAGGGGACGCTCAACTTCTGGGCCGACATCAACAACCCTCACGCCGCGTACAAGGTCGGTAGTGAACGAGTGGACCAGTACGACGACCTCCAGAAGCACCTGAGCCTCACGCTGGCCACGGCCTCCCAGGCGGACACCCCCGAGATGTCTCGCTGGAAGTTCGACATGGTCGGCATGGGCGACCAGCCCATCTCCAGGAACAGCACCAGCATGGGCTTCCAAGTCATGAGCAACCTGATGCGCTGGGGTGACTACGACGACCAGTTCCTCAAGTCGTACGGCACCGAGCTGATCCGGGCGGAGAAGAAGTTCAGCGACAACGGTCGGCACGTGGCGTTGGCCTGGCAGCCCATGGGCATGGACCCGTACCTCAACCGGACAGGTACTGATTCCGGCTCCGACCCGATGACGGGCTTCCTCAAGGCGCTGTCCAACAGCCCGGACGCCGCGACGGTCTTCTTCAACGACCCCTTCGTCTCGAAGGACGAGGACCACGAGTTCACGACGAAGGACAAAGACGGCAAGGAAGTCAAGCGCGAGCTGTCGAACTTCGACTACCTCTTCGAGGAGCGCGACTGGCCGATCGACCGCGACAACGAGGGCAAGGACAGCATCGAGGGGCGAAACAACCTCGCTCTGGCGCTTGAGGCAGCGACGACCGGCCACCGTGCGGGTGAGATGCCCACAGCCGACACTCCCCCGCACACCGAGGAACAGGCGGAGCTCATGCAGAACATTGTCGCGTCCGTGTCGGACAGTCCCAAGCGCCTGACGGATCACGCCTACATGTCCGACAGCCTGGGGCAGATCGCATCGGAGTACCTGCCGGACATCAACAGGGCCATGTCCGACGACCCGCACGGAAAGACGCCGCAGCTATTCCCCATCGCCGGGACGGCGGCCGACCTCGATCACGCGGACATCACTCGGTTCCTTTTCACCGTGGGGCAGAACCCGGACGGCTACGCCGCCGTCGAAGTGGGACAAAAGGCTTACTTGGGCAACCTCATTGACTACCACACGAACCCGGACCTGCCGGCCGATCAGCGGTACTCGTCCTCACCGCAGGACACCATCACCGCCCTTTCCACCAAGTCCGCCGAAGTCAGCGGGACGCTGGCCCTGGGGCGTCAGGAGGCCGTCGTCGGTCCGGCGGCCAAGGAGGCCAAGGATTTCGCCGACTCCGTCGCCCAGCGGAAAAACGCCTGGTCCGGCGCGGTCGGAACCGGCATCGGTGTGGGTGTGAGCTTCATCGCCACGCCCGCGATCGGCGCCGTGGCCAGCGGCGTGGCCGGGACGGTCAGCAGTCTCGTCCTGGAGCACGTGTTCCAGCAGGCCGAGACGGACGTGCTCAATGCCGCCGGCAAGAGTTCCTCGACTCTGTGGGAAGACAGCAGAGAAACCGGCATCAGGGTCAGCCAGGAGGCCGCCATCGCGGCCGCTAAGGCCCACGGCTCTCCGTATGCGGACGAAGTGGCCAACTGGGCACGGACGGGAACCGATCAGGGTTTCACCGACGCCTCCGCGAACGTCGATGCCATGGCCGATGACCTCACGACTGAAATTCCGGCGAGCTGACCGCTCCCTCGCCCACTCTCGGACCGGCTGGATCCGACTCTACGAGTCGCCGCTTACAAAGGTACCCAATGCGACAATTCCGCTTCGCAGACGGCATGAACCGCGCCCTCCTCACAGCGGGCGCGATGATCTTTCTCGCCGCCATGTCCGGATGCAGCACCACTGAACCAGACCGCGAGTTCGAAACCCCCAGGGCTCTGTGCGGGACACCAGTTGCCCCGGAGCATCTGGAGACCGTACTTCCGAGCGCCGGAAAGAAAATCTCCACGCGGAGCTCCGACCTCGTGGGATATGACCGGTGCGTCGTGACGGTGGATGGAGTGGCAGTGCTTTCCGCGACACGTGAGTGGCTGCGGACGGACACCACGGTGACCAGCGTCGCCGACTCGGTGAGAGGGGTGAAAATCGATCACGTGAGCGAAGACCGCCGCTACGCCTGGGGCGAAAGGGGAGCGGTTAGCCACGTCTCGTGCCCGAAGCCCAAGGAGAAGCTTCAGGACACGCAGCTCTGGGCCAAGATCTTCACCGCGAATGGAGGCAGGCCCGACGAGGAGGGGATGCGGACGCTGGTCCTTGACTACGCGAGAGCCGTCTCGGAGTCCGACGAGTGCACCGCCGGCTGATCTCGGCGACGTCGTGATCGGCCGATCGCGGTCGCGGGGCGCAGGACCTTGACCCCCCGGTCGGCTGGAGGACAGGGTGGGCACCCCTCGCGCGTGCCCACCCCTTTCCTCCGCCCGTGTGGGCCGCTACGCGAAGTAGCTGGCGGCCTTCTTGTCGCCGCCCATGTAGTCACCGCCGGCACGCGCGACGACCTGGCCGATCTGCATCAGGGCCTGGTGGATGTCAGCGGCTTCCTTGTCCCACTTCATCTGCTCCTGGACATAGGCGGTGTGCGCCTCGCCCTCCCAGCCGGCGGCCACGGTGGCCATGGCCGTCTTGATGTCGCGCAGGTCCTCCTCAAGCTTCTTGGCCTGGTTTCCCAGCGTGGTCGCCGCCACATCGAGGCCGTCGTACTTGACGACGAGCTCGTCGCCGGAGTTCATGCCCATGATTCCCTCGTCTCACCTGTTGTTGTCATTCGGCTTGCGCTTGCCGCGGTCGAGTGCGGACAGCGCCTCTAGAAGCTGCTGATGCTCGACTTCGGAGCAGCGGTGCCGACGCCGAGGTCGACGTTGATGCTCTGCACGGCGGCGAGGACGTCGTCCTCCGTGCCGTCCTTGATCTTCCTGGAGGCACTCAGGCCCTCCAGGAAGTGCGCCAGGATGTTGCCGAGACGCACCATGGAGGTGTTGATCTCCTGCTGCTTCTTGTTGAAGGCCCCGGCGCCGATACCCTTCCACTGGCCCTCAAGGCTGTCGATCGTGCCCTGGATCTGCTGGAGCTGGCCCTTGATCGAGTTGAACTTCTCGAACAGGTGCTTCTCGAGCTGGATTACTTGGTGGTCTGAAAGCCGCTGGCCCTGTGACACGGTGGAGTTTCCCTTCCTGACTACGTTTTCAGGTGGCTGAGTTGCGCTTCACCAGGTGGTGAAAGGTGAAGTCTGATGCGCGTGGGTACGGATCACGCGCTGCGTCGCCGGCGCGCGACGGCGAAGGCCGCTCCCGCGAGGGCGACAACGGCCGCGGCACCGCCGATGACGAGCCCGGCGTTGCTCCCGCCGTCGGCCGCTCCCGCCTTCTCGCTGGAGCCTGCCACGGCGGCATCCGAGCCGGGCTTGCCCTTCGGGGCCGGTGACGAAGCTGGTGCAGAAGGTGCGGGTGAGGCGGCGGAGCCGGACGTGCCGCCACCGACTTTCTCGTTGGTGAGCGGGCTGATGTCCGGCGCACCGGGCTTGCCCAGGCCGCGGTTGATGTGGGCGCCGGGACGGACGATGCCGTGGCCGAGGTAGTTGCTCACGGTGCCGGGCTTCCAGTCCTCACCGCGGCCGGCGGACTCGAACATGACGCGGAGCACCTGGTTGCCGGTCCACTCGGGGTGCTTGGACCAGATGAGGGCGGCGGATGCGGAGGCGATGGCGGTGGCGGCGCTGGTTCCGCCGTTGCCGTCGCAGTAGACGTCGAGCTTCTCGTCGCACCAGCCGGGGATGTCGTCGGCCGGGGCGGCGATGTCGACGGACTCACCGTGCTGGGAGTACGTGGCCACTGTGCCGTCAGGAGCCGATCCGGCGACAGCGACAGCTTCCGGATAGCTGGCGGGATACTGCGGCTTATTGCCCTTTTTGGCGTTGTTACCGGCGCCCGCGAAAAGCAACTTGCCCTTGCTGCGAGCGTACTTGACAGCCTGACGTTCATCGGAGTTGTAGTAGTCACTCGCCATCGAGATGTTGATGATCTGTGCGTCGCTGTCCGCAGCGGCACGGATGGCCTCATGCATGTCGAAGGCGTTCACCTTCTCCTTGTTCTGCAGCTCGGTGTCGGACACTCGATAGGGGATGATCTTGACACCAGGTGCCAGGCCTTTGAGCCCCCCACCCTTCCCGGTGCCCGCAATGAGCTCGGCCATCGAAGTCCCGTGCCCGTCCAGGTCATCGGTGGCCTCCCCGGCCACCCCGGTGAAGTCCACTCCCTTGAGGACTTGACCCCTGAGTGACGGCGTGGAGGGATCGACACCACTGTCGATGACCGCGACCCTGACGCCTTCGCCGGTAGTGGTCTTCCAGATCTCCTCGGCGTTCATGGCGTCGAGGTACCACTGCTTGGACTGCGGATCCGTAATGGTCGCTGCTGTGGCCGTGCCGCTGATGACCATCGTCCAAGCTCCGGCCACCGCCCCGGCACCGACCAGGCCCCGCCGCACCGTGCACAGAGACCTGGACTTCCCGACCGGGCTCACTACTGGCGTCATCCTGACTTCCGAACCTTCCGAGTACCTAGTCGATCACCGGGGGCACAGCGCGCCGCTTGGCTGCCCACGTCTCTTCGTCCTCCGTCAGGTAGTCGGGACGGTTCGCTGCCGCCCGCTCCTGCTCCTCGACGCGAGGCTGACGCCCGCCGGCACGACCGCCTGCGGGAGCAGCACTTCCGGAGCCCGGCGTCGTCCCACGCGACGTGCCTACCACGCCGTTTGCGCTGGGAGTGCCACGACCCGAGGGGCGAGAAGTGCCATTGCCCTGACTTGCGCCGATGACACCGGACTGGCTGGGCCTCGCTGCGGAGGAACGCCCGGTCGTCGTGCCCTCCGCACCGATGACCGTCGCCCTCGGGATACGCGATCCCGCAGCACCGGTGGCCGCCCGCTGGGGCGTGCCCCCCACGATCCCGCTCGAAGGACTGGTACGCGGCTTGCTGGAGGAGCCCTGTCCGATCGCGGCCTGCCCGGGAAGGCCGGGGCGACCGGCCATCGGATGCTGTCCGGTGCCGCCGGTCACACCGGGCCGACCTGAGCTGGGTCCGGTGCCCATGGGACCTGGGCGTCCGGGCGAGGTGGCGGGGCCCGCGGCAGTGGGTCCGGACCGCCCGGCACCACCCACGGCACGCCCCGCTTGCGGGGAGCCGCCCGCAGGACTGGGACGACCGACACCTCCGGTGCCCGGGCCACCTCCTGTCCGTGGCATCCCCTTCGGACCCATGACTTGAGGCGCCTTGCTGCGCGGAGAGTTGCCGAAATTCGTCATCACCGGAGGAGCGGTGCCGGTGACCGAGGCGGGGGTCTGAGGAAGCGAGGTGGGTGGTGTGGGGCCCGGGGACGGTACCGGGGCGACAGGCGTGGTGACGCTGTCGATCTCCATCGACGCACGGGAACCGGGTACCTGCACGGGCTTGACGTCGATGTCCGCCCGGGACGGGCCTTCGCCGCCGGTCACCCCCATGCTACCGACGCTGTGCGGTGATGGCGGCGTTCGGTGCGACTCCGCCTGCGCCGTCCCGGCATCCGCCCCACGGACACGGTCCTCACCGACGCGCCCTGAAGGCTCCGGCACCGCCGCGTTCAGCGGCTTCGGCGGCGGCGGGGGGTCCTGGGCCGCCAGTGTGCTTCGCGAGACCGCGTAGAAGGACGCCAAACGGTTCATCTGGTTGATGGCTTCCTGGCGGTCCTTCTCGACCGCCAAGGCCTTCTGGTACTCGGGATTGTCCTGCGTGCGCTCGGGCAGGGCGAAGTCGTCGGGCTTCTTCTGTACGAAACGGCTGTCGCGAGGCGGCTTGGAGTTGCGCACCGAGGTCAGGCCTGTGCTGGCGACCTCCATCTGCGCGCCCACCGCGTTGGCGAAGGTAGACAGCTTGTAGGTGTAACTGACGATCTGGGCACCGTATGAGCGGAAGGCTTCGGCGCCGTCGCCCTTCCAGTCCGGTGCGGCCACGGCAGCGGCCAGATCCTTCGCCGCGTCGTTCAGGGCCTTCGTGGCCTTCTTGAGGCTTTCGGACGCGTGTTCCAGGTCGGCCGGGTTCGCGCTGTCGAGCAGATCGAGCATGTCGTTGAGCTTGGCGTTCTCGAAGCTCGTCGTACCGAAGAGGCTGTCACCCGCCTTGCCGCCGCGGAAGACGCCGTCGAAGATGTCGGTGGCCCGCTCCAGCATGTCCGTGGCGGCGAACTGGTTGTGAATGCCCTGCTGCTGCTCCTGCTGTTTCTGCTCGACCTGCTTCGCTTGCTGCTCAGGCGTCAGCGGCTTCGGCTGCTTCTCTTCACTCATCGGTGATCACCCCAGGTCCGTCGTACCGCTGGTGGCATCCTGGCGCTCCTGCTGGGCGCTCTTGTCCTGCGCCTTCGCCCGCTCCGCCGCCTCGCGCTCCCTGTCCAGGCGCGCCCGGATCTCGTGAAATCGCCGTCGTGCCTCTTCGTCCACGTTGTCGTAGCCGACGTCCGCCGCGTGCACGGCGATGCGCAGCAGCTCGATCTGGTCGCCGAGGGACTTGGAGAGCTGCACGAGGGCCGTGTGGACGCGGTTGTACTGGGTGTAGAAGCCGTCCGCCTCTTCGAAGGGCAGGCCGACACCGAGGGAACCACGGGTAACCCGCTCCAGGGCGACCTGGCGGCTGCCGCCGGCGCCTCCTTCGAGTTCCGTCAGGAGGGTGTCCACCCGGCTCCGGAACTTCTTCAGCGCGCCCACTCCGCGCTCGAGGTCACCCGCCATGGACGCCCCCGTACCGCACTACCTCGAGCACAGTGCTCAATCCTCCCCGTTTGCTTCAGCCGACACTCAGTGTCGTGGTCACTCTAGCCACTGGCTATGACAGTCCCAAGCGCCTTACCCGTCACGGCACTTCCGCCCGGTGCGGCTGCAACCGGGCCACCCGTCGCGCGCGGCGCCGGGAGTCGCGCAGGGCGACTGCCGTGCCGGTGATCGCCGCGACCAGGACGCCGGAGCCGATCATGACGTACGTCGCGAGGCGGGCGTTGCGCTGGTCCGGGGTCTCGCCGAGGTGCAGTTCGGCCGGGGTCGGGGCTTCGGCGCGGGTGACGCCCTCGTGGGCGACGGGGGCCTCGAGGGGCTTGTCGTCCTCGGTGAGGGCGCGTACCGGGTCGACGACGCCCCAGCCGACCAGGCGGTCGTGGCCGGCGACCGACCGTTCGGCGGTCTGCTGGATCTGGGCGACGATCTGCTTGCGCGTCCAGTCCTTGTGCTTGGCCTTGATGAGGGCGGCGAGGCCCGCGACGTACGGGGCGGAGAAGCTGGTGCCGTTGTCCGCGCAGTGGCCGCCCCCGGGGACGGTGGAGACCATGTCGACGCCCGGTGCGGCGACCCCGACGAATTCGCCGGACTGGGAGAAGGGCGCCCGCTCGTTGTTGCGGTCGGAGGACGCCACGGCGAGGACCCCGTCGTACGAGGCGGGATAGGTGCGCTTGACGTTGCCGCCCAGGCCGTCGTTGCCGGCCGAGGCCACCACGACGATCTGCTGGGCCAGGGCCTCGTTCACCGCCTCCTGCAGCGCGGGGTCGGGTTCCACGGCCTTGGCGGTGTCCTGCGAGATGTTGATGACGTCGGCTTCTTCGGCGATGGCGTGCCTGATGGCGGTCGCCAGCGTCTCGGCGGTGCCGTGGCCCTCGGCGTCGTTCTGCTGAATGGGGATGATCGTGGCGTCGGGCGCGAGGCCCACGAAACCGGTGCCCTTGGCGGGGCGGGCGGCGATGATGCCGGCGACCTTGGTGCCGTGGCCCACGGTGTCCGTGGTGCCGTCCTCCTTGCCGCGCTCGATCTTGTTCCCGTTGTCGTCCTTGATGTCCTTGGGGAGCAGGTTGACCCCGCTCCCGGTGTCCACGGCCTTGGTCAGCTGCGGGTTCTCGACGTCGACGCCGGTGTCGATGACGGCGACCCGCACCCCTTTGCCGGTCGACTGCTTCCACAGCTCGTCCAGCAGGACGCGCTGGAGGGACCAGGGCCGGCCTTCGTACGGCTTGCCCGGGAAGGTGCACTGGGTGCCGTCGGCCACGGCGGGGCCGGCGGGCACGGCGACGAGCGTGAGCGCGCCGGCGGCCGCGGCCGTCATCAGGCGTCGGTACGTGGAGGTCATGTGCGCACCGGTCCTCAGGAGCCCTGCGGCTGGCGCGCGGCGCCGGTGGACAGGCGGGGGCCGGTCGGCAGGAACGTCGACCATGCGGCGGGGACCGGCACGGGGTCGACGCCCTTGTAGCCGAGGCGGTTCTGGGCCTGCTGCGCCTCCAGCTGCCGGGCCCGCTTCTCCTCCGCGGAGCCGGACGAACCGATGCCGGAGTCGCCCGTGGCGGTGTCGCCGTTGGACTGCATCGCGTAGCGCAGTCCGGTGTCGGTGACGAGGAAGACGAAGCCCGAGTGCGTGGTGGACCCCTTGAACTGACGGAACAGCTGACCGGAGCCGGGGGTGACGTAGGCGCTGCTGGAGCCGGTCGGCAGGGTCGCGGGGAAGCCGGTGCCCGCCCAGGTGCTGAGCGTGGTGGTGCCGGTGTCCCGGTCCACCTCGCGCAGGACGTTGCACACGGTGTTGCGGCTGCCTTCGGCGATGCCGGCCTCGTTGACGGGCTTCGGGGCGGACCGGGGCCACTTCTTGTCCTTGCCGAACGCCTCGCCCGGCTCGAACGTTCCGGGGTGGACCGACTTGGCCTGGCCGGCCTGGCCCAGGTCGATCAGGGCCCGGCTGTTGAGCAGGAGCTTCGCCATGAAGTCGGAGACCGGGGCGACCCGTCCCTCCAGGACGACGTAGTGCTGCCGTCCCGTCCCGTCGTTGGAGGTGAGGACCATGCCGACCCTGTTGTCGTCGTCGTCCATGCGCCCGGGGACGCCGGCGGGTTCGCCGACCCGGCCGGGGACGGTGGGGAAGGTGATGGTGTCGCCCTTGTGGAGGGTGTCGAGCCAGGCCGAGGAGACCCGCTGCGCGGCCCGGCCCTGGCCGACGAGCTGGCGCAGGAGGAGTTCGTCCTTCTCCACCGGGTACGCGGTGCCGCCGGCGTCGACGACGTAACGGGCCTTGTCGGGGCCCTCGACGTAGAGCAGCTCTCCGCCGCGCAGGCGGTTCGCTCCCTCGGTGGAGTCCTTCTCGCGGTCGGCGAAGACGAACGCGGCCTTCTGGATGGCCCGGCCGCCCTCTCCCGGCCGTTCGCAGACCGCCCAGCGCTTGGCGGCACCGGCCTCTTTGGGGTCGGGCAGCCGGTCGGGGGCGTAGGGGATGCCGAGAGTGGCGCCGTGCGGGATCCTGCCGCTGTCGAGCACCGACTCGTCGACGTTGATGATGTTGTCCTTGTCGGGGTTGAGCAGGAGCCTCGCGGACGACATGTTCAGGACCGGGTGGAGCTGCGTCTTGCTGCCGGTCTTCAGCACGACGTAGCGGGTGGTCGACTTGCTGGCGATGATGACGTTCTCGCCCGGGGTGTCCCACTGCCGCGGCGCCACCGGCTTGAACATGCCCCAGGCGGCGAAGACGGCGAGGATCACCACCCCGGCGATGGCTCCCGGCAGCACCGCGCGCAGCGGGCGCGGGGCACCTTCCTCGGACCCGGTCGTGTTCGGCTGCACGAACTGCGCAACGAGCCTCCGCTTTGCGAAGGTGTAGGCGTTGAGTTCGTCCCGTCGTGATGCCATTTGTCCGCTGCCCCTCATCCCCTCTGGGCGCCCAGGTTCCCACACGCACTGAAACCCATCGCCGTCGCGCCGCGCACTACTATGCCTGGCGGCGCCCGCATCCCCCCGCTCAGGTAGGGTGATCGCCCGGTCAACGCCCATGGGATTTTGGCGAATGCGGACACGAGGGGGCAACGCGGCGATGGGTACGGCGACGCGCGCGCGCAATGGGCGGACGTCCGGACGAGCTGCCGACCGTTCCCGACGGCAACGGAGTAACGCCCGCCCCACGCCCCCGGTTCCGGAGGTCCCCGCGTCGGCGACCCTTCGCCCCCTGACCCGTACCGGCCGCGTCGGACCCGTCCAGCTGCGGCAGTTGGTGCTGGTGGAGGCGGCGCTGGCCCTTGCGGCGGTCGGGGTGGCGCTCGGCGGGCTCTGGCTCGTCCCCACGTGCGCCGTCGCCTGCCTGCTGGTGCTTTTCGCGGTGATCCGCCGCAGGGGACGGGCACTTCAGGACTGGCTGTCCACCGCTCTCGCCCTCCGCGCGCGCAGGCGCGGCGCCTCCGCTCCCCTCCCGGACGCCGACCCCTCGCTGGCCGGCGTCGCGGAGAGCGTGCCGGGCTTCGGTCCGTTCCCGTACGTCGACCGGGCCCGCCGTACCGTCGGCATGCTCGGCGACGGCACCTTCCTGACCGCGGTCGTACGGATCGAGACCCACGGCACCGGGCTGCGCCCCGCGTCCGGCGCCCGCGCGCTGCCGCTGTCCGTCCTGGGCGACGCCCTCAAGGTCGACGACATCGTCCTGGAGTCGGTGCAGGTGGTGCAGCAGGTGCGCCCTGCTCCCGCTCCGCACCTGCCGCAACAGGCCGTGGCGCGCCTCTCGTACGCCCCGTTGCACGAGCGGACCGGGGCCCCCGCGCTGCGCATGACGTGGGTGGCCGTGAAGCTCGACCCCGAGCTCTGTCCGGAGGCCGTCAAGGCGCGGGGCGGCGGCATGGAAGGAGCGCAGCGCTGCCTGGTGCGCGTGGCGGACCACGTGGCGAGCCGGCTGACCGGAGCGGGCTTCCAGGCGGTGGTCCTGGACCAGGAGGAGCTCAACTCCACGGTGGCCACGGCCTCCTGTGCGAACCCCCGCCTGGCGGCGCGGGCGTCCCAGCCGGGCGCGGCGCCTCAGCGCCGTACGGCCGAGACGTCCCGCGTCTGGCGGTGCGACGACCGGTGGCACACCTCGTACGCGGTAGGCCGCTGGCCCGAGCTGGGCCGGGGCGCGACTCCGCTGCCCAAGCTGGTGTCCCTCCTCACCTCCGTCCCCGCGTACGCGACCACCGTCAGCTTCACCCTCCGCCGGGGCACCCGCCAGGGAGCGTTGAACATCCTCAGCCACATCCGCATCACCGGCGGCTCCGACACCGAACTCGTCGGCGTGCGCCGGGCGTTGGAGCAGGCCGCCCGCTCGGCGAAGGTCGGCCTGCGCCGGCTGGACCGCGAGCAGCTGCCGGGTGTCCTGGCGACGCTGCCGCTGGGGGGTGCCCGCTGATGGCCCGCACTCCTTCCATACGCGGCCTGCGCGGGCTGTTCGGCCCGGATCACGCCGGCCACAGCGTGGCCGCCGACGACCTGGGCGTGCTGGCCCTGCCGGTCGGGGACGACGGCGTGGTGATCGGCGACGACGCGGAGGGCCGCCCGCAACTGATCGGCTTCCACCGGGCGACGCCCTACGACGTCCTCCTGATCGGCGGCCTGTGGACCGCGCAGGTACTGGCGCTGCGCGCGGCCGGCACCGGGGCGCGGGTGGCGGTGGAGACGGGGCGTCCCCACGAGTGGACGCCCCTCGCGCAGTCCGCGGGCGCCGGACTGGAGTGCGTCACCCTCCACGACGTGGGCCGCGTCCCGCCCCTGGGCGCGACCGTGGGCAGCCCGGTCGTCGTGGTGCGCGACTGCGGCATGCGACCGCCCCGCGGCCGGGTGGTGTCGTCGCCGTGGCAGTCCGTACTGACCCTGCTGCCCTATCTGAGCCCGGTGGCACCCCGGTTGATGCGGATGTCCACGCTCGTGGGCGTCCAGCGTGTCTCGCCCGAGGAGGCGCGGCAGATCGGCCGGATACTGGGCCTGCACCGGACCGAGACGGAGGCGCTGCCGACCCTGGCGGACGGCGTGACCCTCTGGTGCGCCGGGCGCGAGCGGCACTGGGTGATGACCACCCCCACGGACGCGGAGTCCGGCCTGCTGGGCGCGCCCCGCCGGATCGACTGAACCCTGCCGGGGCTCACTCCCCCGGGTGACGTACGTCCCCGGTGGGCGCGGCGGCCGGGACGTGACCCTGACGCTCGGCCCGATTCCGCGCGCGGACCCGCGCGCCGAGTGGTGCGCCGATCCGTGCGCCCGATCCGCGGAAGCGCTCCGTCCACCGGGGCCGAGCTGGCCTAGGATACGGATGGTGACGCTTGGGGCACATTCAACTACGCGCCGCCACAGGGCGTTTGGATGGCGCCCGTCGTTCCACCAGGCCGTGATCGAAGGGAACCGCGATGGGCACCGCTGAGGAGAAGGACGCGCTGTACGCACTCGACATCTCCGGGGTCGAGTGGCACGGCGCCCCGGGCACGAGCGCCGACGAGGAGCGCGTGGAGATCGCGTACCTGCCGGGCGGGGCCGTCGCCATGCGCTCGTCCCTGGACCCGGACACGGTCCTGCGGTACACGGAGGCCGAATGGCGGGCGTTCGTGCTCGGCGCGCGCGACGGTGAGTTCGACCTGCGCTGAGACCCGTCGCTCAGGGCGTCTGCCGGTACGGGGTGACAGGTGTCCGTACGGGGCGACGGGCGCCCGTCCGGGATGCCGGTCACGGGCGCCGGGCCGGCCCGGCCGACCCGGGGCGAGACCGGATCGTTGGGAACGCCCATCGACCGGGCGGGGCACGCCGGTTCCTGCGGATTGCGGCGGTTTGGCGGGCTCTGTTCCTCACACTCCGCCGTATCCGGGTCACCCGGGGGCCGCACGCGGGGTGCCTGGCGCAGGGCTGCGGCGGGCGGGCCTGCCGGGCGGGTGGTGTTGGCGATTAGGGTGGGTGGGGGCGCGGTGCGGACGTGCGGGCATGTCGCCGCGTCCCCGGGGGAGAGCCGGGCCGATCGGAACAGCGGTGGCCCCCACCCACGACGGCACAAGGGTGCTCGACCACACCAGGAGGCAAAGTGAACGGCGATCGGGACGACATCCACGGGGGCTGGAGCATTCCCGTCGAGGAGTCCGACGCGGATCCCGCCGAGATGACGGGTGAGTTCACCATCGACTACACCCCGCCCGCCTGGTACACGCAGAACGCGGGCGACACGTCGTCGGGGGGCGGGACACCGGCCGCTCCGCCGGCCGCCCCGCCGGTCACGCCTCCCCCGCCTCCGCACGGAGCGACGCCAGTGGCCGTGCCGGGCCCCGCCGCGCCGCCAAGCGGCGACTCCGAGCCGAACGGGAACCCGGGTACGCCGATCCCCGCTCAGGCGCCGGCTCCAGTACCGGCCGATCCGCCCGTTCCGCCGGCCGCCCCGGTGACTCCGCCGGTTCCCCCGGCTGCCGTCGAGGCCGAGCCGGTCGTCGCCGAGCCGGTCGTCGCCGAGCCGGCTCCGGTCGAGGCCGCGCCGGGCGAGCAGGGGGCGCCGGACGGGGCGCCGCAGCCGTTCGGGGGCGGCGATGTGGAGAGCGGCGCGACCATGCGCTTCTCCCCCGCCGCGTTGAAGCGGGAGATGGCCGAGATCGCGGAGCGGGAGGCGGCGAAGCCGGCGGACGGAACCGGCGTCGACCCCGAGGACGTACCGGCGGGCGAGGACCGGACCGCCGGGGACGGTGCCCCGGTGGGCGGCGCGGCCGCCACCGCCGGGACGGACGCCGCCGGTGAGGCCCCCGCGCCCGTGGCGGCGGCGGAACCCGGGGCCGAGGAGGCGCCGGCCGTGGCCCCGGACCCGGTGGCCGAAGCCGCGCCCCAGGACGCCCCGCCGCAGGACGGCGTCCCGCAGCACGTCGTCCCGCCCGCGCCCCAGTCGGCGCAGGCGTGGGCCCAGCCGCCGGCCCAGCCGGGCCCGGGGCTCCCGCCGCTGCCGCCCGCGTTCCAGCCTGCCGCGCCGACGGGTGCGCCGGCGGGTGCGCCGCAGTGGCCGGCCCACACGCCCACGGCCCATGCCCCGGAGCAGCCGGCTCCGCACGCGCCCGCCGCGCCCCTGCCGCCGCAGGCCCCGCAGGGCGGTTACGGCTTCCCCCACCCCGGGCAGCCCCAGCCGCAGGCGCAGCCCCAGCCGCAGGTGCCGGGACAGCAACCCCAGGGCGGGTACGGCTTCCCCCACCCGGGGCAGCCCCAGCCCCAGATGCCGGGACAGCACCCTCAGGGCGGCTACGGCTTCCCCCACCCCGGACAGCCCCAGCCCCAGCCCCTGCCCCACGCGCAGCCCCAGCCGAACGCTCCCGCGCCGCCGCAGGGCGGGTACGGGTTCCCCCAGCAGCCCGGGCAGCAACAGCCCCCGCAGCCCCACCCGCAGCCGCAGCACGAGCACCCGCAGCCGCCCCACCCTCAGCAGCAGCCCGTCGACCCCCGGACCGGTGGCGCCTGGCCCACCTCCGTCACGCACGACCAGCGCGAGCGGTCCGTGCCCGGGGCGCCGCTCGGCTACACGGCGGCCGTCGAGCTGTCGTCCGACCGCCTGCTGCGCAACAACAAGCAGAAGGCCAAGTCAAGCCGTAACCCCTCGGCCGCTGCGCGCTTCAAGCTGGGCGGGAAGAAGGAGGAGGCCGAGCGGCAGCGCAAGCTGGAGCTGATCCGTACGCCGGTGCTGTCCTGCTACCGGATCGCGGTCATCTCCCTCAAGGGCGGCGTCGGCAAGACCACGACGACCACCGCCCTCGGCGCCACCCTGGCCACCGAGCGGCAGGACAAGATCCTCGCGATCGACGCCAACCCGGACGCCGGTACGCTCGGCCGGCGCGTGCGCCGCGAGACCGGGGCCACCATCCGCGACCTCGTCCAGGCGATCCCGTACCTCCACTCGTACATGGACATCCGCCGCTTCACCTCGCAGGCGCCCTCCGGTCTGGAGATCATCGCCAACGACGTGGACCCGGCCGTCTCGACGACGTTCAACGACGAGGACTACCGGCGGGCGATCGACGTCCTGGGCAAGCAGTACCCGGTCATCCTCACCGACTCCGGGACCGGCCTGCTCTACAGCGCGATGCGCGGCGTACTGGACCTCGCCGACCAGCTCATCATCATCTCGACCCCGTCCGTCGACGGTGCGTCCAGCGCGTCGACGACGCTCGACTGGCTGTCCGCGCACGGCTACGCCGACCTGGTGCAGCGCTCGATCACGGTGATCTCGGGTGTCCGGGAGACCGGAAAGATGATCAAGGTCGACGACATCGTGCAGCACTTCGAGACGCGCTGCCGGGGGGTGATCGTGGTGCCGTTCGACGAGCACCTGGCGGCCGGTGCCGAGGTGGACCTCGACATGATGCGGCCGAAGACGCGGGAGGCCTACTTCAACCTGTCCGCGATGGTCGCCGAGGACTTCGCACGGGCGCAGCAGGCGCAGGGGCTGTGGACCGGTGGCGGCCAGGGCTCCCTGCCGCCGCAGATGGCACCGCCGGTACCGGGCCAGCCGATGCCCGGCCAGCCCCTGCCCAACCAGCCGTACCCGCCCCAGCAGCCGATGCCGGGCCAGCCCTACCCGCAGCAGGGGTGGCAGCCGTACCAGCAGCCAGGGCAGCCCATGCCCCCGGCACAGAACCCGCAGCCGGCCCCCCAGCAGGCTCCCCAGGCTCCCCCGGCCCAGCAGCCCCAACAGCCGCCTCACCCCCACCAGGCCCAGCACCCGCACAACCCGCAGGACCCGCAGCAGCCCCCGTACCCCCAGCAGCCGCAGCCCGGATGGCCGCAGCAACCGCCGCCGCAGCAGCCTCCGCAGGCGCCGCCAGCCCCTCAGCAGTAGCGCGACAGAGGACTGGACCAATGAGGGCCCGCCCCGTGACCACGGGGCGGGCCCTCGGCGAATTACCGCAGCGCACAACGGGTTTGACGGACCGTCGACGACTCGGTGACGCATCGTTGACGCGGCTCCGTCACCGCTGGTAGACCTTCGCTTCACCAGCTGGCGCCCCAAGATCGACGCGAGGTCAACCTCATGGTCACCACGGCTCCACACCGCTCCCTCCGTCTGCTCCTCGCCTCAGCCGTCGCCGTCACCCCACTCGCCCTCGGCCCCGCGGCACGGGCGGCCGGCGAGGCGGACGAGGGCGACGGCAGGACCGTCCTCACGGTCGCCGTCTCGCAGAGCGTGGACTCCCTGAGCCCCTTCCTCGCCCAGCGGCTGGTCTCCACCAGCATCCACCGGCTCACCTACGAGTACCTGACCAACTACGACGCCAAGGACGCGCACGTCATCCCCGGTCTCGCCACCGCGTGGAAGTCGTCGCCGGACAAGCTGACGTGGACGTACACGATCCGCTCCGACTCCACCTGGTCGGACGGCAAGCGGGCCACCGCCGAGGACGCCGCCTGGACCTTCACCAGGATGATGACGGACGAGAACGCCGCGACCGCCAACGGCAGCTTCACCGCCAACTTCGCGAAGGTCACCGCGCCCGACCCGCGGACACTGGTCATCAGGCTCAAGAAACCACAGGCCACCATGACGGCGCTCGACGTCCCGATCGTGCCCAAACACATCTGGGAGAAGGTCGGCGACTTCTCGAAGTTCAACAACGACAAGCAGTTCCCGATCGTCGGCAACGGCCCGTTCGTCGTCACCGACTACAAGGTCGACCAGTACGTGAAGCTCAAGCCGAACAAGACGTTCTGGCGCGGGGCGCCCAAGTTCGACGAGCTGGTGCTGCGCTACTACAAGGACGGTGACGCGGCGGTCGCCGCCCTGCGCAAGGGCGAGGTGTCCTTCGTGGCGAACCTCACGCCCGCCCAGGCCGCCGCCCTGAAGTCGGCCGGGGACATCAAGGTGAACGACGCGCCCGGGCGCCGGTTCTTCGCCCTCGCGACCAACCCAGGCGCACGCGCGAAGGACGGCAGGAAGTTCGGCAGCGGCCACCCCGCGCTGCTCGACCCCGCGGTCCGCAAGGCGCTGTTCCACGCCGTCGACCGCAGGACGATCGTGGACAGGGTCTTCCAGGGCCACGCCGTGGAGGGTGAGGGCTACATCCCGCCGCGCTTCGGCACGTACTTCTGGAAACCGACGGCCGCCCAGAGGATCGGCCACGACCCCGCCAAGGCGGAACAGCTCCTCGACCGGGCCGGATACCGCAAGAACGGCAGCGGCAAGCGCGTCGGCAGGGACGGCAGGCCGCTGGACTTCCGGATCCTGTGCCACGCCACCGACCCCAACGACAAGGCGGTCGGCAAGTACCTCCAGGAGTGGTGGGGCGAGCTCGGCATAGGACTGAAGGTCGACTGCCTCGACAACGTCTCCGACCCCTGGGAGAAGGGCGACTACGACCTCGCCTTCGACGGCTGGTCGGTCAACCCCGACCCCGACTTCGTTCTCTCCATCCACACCTGCGCCGCGCTCCCCGCCACCCCCAAGGACACCGGGGCCACCGACAACTTCATCTGCGACAAGCGGTACGACGAGCTGTACGCCAAGCAGGCGGTCGAGTACGACACCGCCGAACGGGCCAAGCTGGTCAAGCAGTTGCAGTCGCGGCTGTACGACACGGGATACATGAACGTCATGGCGTACCCCAACGCGGTCGAGGCCTACCGCACGGACCACATCAAGTCCATCACGACGATGCCCTCCGGCGGCGGCAACATCTACGGCCAGGACGGCTACTGGAGCTGGTGGTCGGCACAGCCGGCCGCGGCGAGCGGTGACGAGGACGCCGGCTCCGCCACGGGCGTGTGGCTGGTGCTCGGCCCGGTCGCGGCGGTCATCCTCGCGGTGGGCGTCTGGGCCGCGGTGCGCCGCCGCTCCACCGCGGACGACCGCGAGTAGCCGATGACGACGGTCAGTTCGCCCGCCGACGTGGCGCGGCGCCCGGACACGACGACGAGCGCCTATCCGCGCTACCTGGCGGGCAAGCTGGGCGGCGCGGCCGTCTCCCTCCTCGCCGTGCTCGTCACCAGCTTCTTCCTCTTCCGCATCCTCCCCGGCGACCCGGTCAAGGCCATGACGCACGGCGTACCGACGTCCGCCGAACAGATGGCCACGTTGCGGCGGCAGTTCGGGCTCGACCTGCCGCTGTGGCAGCAGTTCACGGACTACTGCGCCAAGGCACTGACCGGCGACCTCGGCATGTCGTACCAGTTCCGCGCCCCGGTCGGTGAGCTGATCGCGGACAAGGTGCCCGCGACCCTCCTCCTCACCGGTGTCGCCGTCGTCCTCTACTCGACGATCGGTCTGTGGCTCGGCACCCGTTCCGCGTGGCGCCACGGCGGCCTCGGCGACAGGCTGAACACGGGTGTCGCCCTCACCCTGTGGTCGGTGCCGTCGTTCTGGCTGGGACTGCTGCTCATCATCGTCTTCTCGGTGGGCGTCGGCCCGGTCCCCGGCCTGTTCCCGACCGGCGGCATGGAGTCGGGGGACGAGACGGGCGTCGCGTACGTCCTGGATGTCGCCCACCACATGGTGCTGCCCGTCCTCACGCTGGTCGCCGTCGGGTACGCGCAGACGCTGCTGGTGATGCGCGCCTCGCTGCTCGACGAGATGGGCGGCGACTACCTGACGACCGCGCGGGCGAAGGGCCTCCGTGACGACCTGGTGCGTCGCAGGCACGCCGTACCCAACGCGCTGCTGCCGACCGTCACCATGGTCTTCATCAACCTGGGGCACGTGGCCGCCGGGTCGATCCTCGTCGAGACGGTGTTCTCGTGGCCGGGCCTCGGCGGGCTGTTCTACCAGGCGCTGTCCGTACCCGATCTGCCGCTCGTGCAGGGCCTGTTCGTGGTTTTCGCTGGCGCGATGATCCTGATGAACCTCCTCGCCGACCTGCTGTACCCGATGCTCGACCCCCGGGTGGGCCGATGACTTCCCTGACGTGGACCAGGCGACGCGCGTCGGTGGCACGCTTCTGGCGCCAGTACCGGCGGCAGCGGGCCGGGACGTACGGGCTCGGCGCCCTCGCCCTGATCGCGCTCGTCGCGCTCGCGGCTCCGCTGCTCGTCGGCGGTGACGTGCTGAGCGTGACCGACGCGCCCGGTGCGGCGCTGGAGGCGCCGAGCGGTGAATTCCCGCTGGGTACCGACCAGTTCGGACGGTCACTGCTCGGGCTGCTGCTGTGGGGTGCCCGTGTCTCGCTCGTGGTGGGGCTGCTCGCGGCGGCGCTGTCCGTCGCCATCGGCACCCTGATCGGCATCCTCGCCGGGCACTACGGCGGCTGGTTCGCCACTCTCGCCATGCGGGTCACCGACTGGTTCCTGGTGATGCCGTCGCTGGTGCTGGCGATCGTGCTGGCCACGGTGATGTCGCGGAGCGTGTGGACGGTGATCCTCGCCATCGGTATCACCAGCTGGCCCACCACCGCCCGCCTGGTCCGCGCCCAGACGATCGCGGTGGAGTCCCGCCCGTACATCGAACGCGCCACGGCGCTCGGCGGCGGCCACGGGCACGTCATGAGCCGCCACGTGCTGCCCAACGTCATGCCGCTGGTGCTGTCGCAGACCACGCTGTGCATCTCCACCGCGATCCTCACCGAGGCGACGCTGGCCTTCCTCGGCCTGGGCGACCCGACGGTCGTCTCCTGGGGCGGCATGCTCCAGGACGCGCGGGAGGCGGGTGCGGTCTCGTCCGGGCACTGGTGGTACCTGACGCCGCCCGGGATCGCCATCGCGGTCGTCGCCCTCGCGTTCACGCTGTGCGGGCGGGCGATCGAGTCGGTACTCAACCCCAAGCTGGGAGCGGGCCGTTGAGTCTCCTCACGATAAGGGACCTGCGCGTCACCTACGGAACCGGCACCGCCGCCGTACGCGGTGTCGACCTGACCGTCGCGGCGGGTCGGAAGCTGGGCATCGCGGGCGAGTCGGGATGCGGCAAATCCACGCTGGCGCTCGCGCTGCTGCGGCTGCTGCCACCCTCCGCCCGGCTGGACGGCGAGATCCTGCTGGACGGCGAGGACGTCCTGACCATGAAGTGGGGGCGGCTGCGGGCCGTACGGTGGGCGGGCGCGTCGATCGTCTTCCAGGGCGCGATGCACTCGCTCAACGCCGTGCACCGGATCGGCGACCAGATCGCCGAACCGCTGCTCGTCCACCGCCGGGCCACCCCGGGCGCGGCCCGCGAACGGGTCGGCACCCTGCTGGAACAGGTGGGGCTGCCGGCCGCCCGGGCCTCCGCCTACCCCCACGAGCTGTCCGGCGGGCAGCGGCAGCGCGTGATGATCGCCATGGCGCTGGCGTGCGACCCGCGGCTGATCGTGGCCGACGAGCCGACCACCGCGCTCGACGTGATGATCCAGGCGCAGGTGCTGCGGCTGCTGGATCGCCTGGTCACCGAGCAGGACATCGCCCTCGTCATGATCAGCCACGACCTGGCGGTCCTGGCCGACACCTGCGACCGGCTGGCGGTGATGTACGCGGGACGGGTCGTCGAGGAGGGCCCGGCGCGGAACGTGTACGACGCGGCCCGCCACCCTTACGGCCGGGCGCTGTCCGCCGCCTTCCCGCGCATCGGCGACCCGGCGACCCGGCTCGCCCCGCGCGGCCTGCCCGGCGACCCGCCCGACCCGGCCGCGCTGCCGTCGGGCTGTACGTTCCACCCGCGCTGCCCGGTCGCGCTGGACACGTGCGCGACCCACGACCCGCCCCTCGCCCCGGCGGCACCGGGGCACCGCGCGGCCTGCGTCCTGACGACCTGGAGCCCCGCATGAACCCCCTGCTCACCGCCTCCGGCCTGCACGTCGTCTTCCCGGGCCGACGCGGCGGCCCCTCCGCCCGCGCCGTGGACGGGGTCCACCTGGAGATCGACGCCGGCGAGATCGTCGCGCTCGTCGGCGAGTCGGGCTGCGGCAAGACGACCCTGGCACGGTCGCTGCTGGGCCTGGTCCGCCCCACGTCCGGGTCGGTCGGCTTCGCCGGGTCGCCCCTCTCGTACACCTCACGCGACCTGAAGGCCTACCGGCGGCGCGTGCAGCTGGTGCTCCAGGACCCGAGCGGCTCGCTCAACCCCCGGCACACGGTGTACGACGCGGTCGCCGAGGGCCTGCGCATCCACCGGTACGCCGGTGACGAGCGCGCCGCCGTCGCCTCCGCCCTCTCCCGCGCCGGGCTGCGCCCCCCGGAGCGGTTCTTCCTGCGCTACCCGCACGAGCTGTCGGGCGGCCAGCGCCAGCGCGTGGTGATCGCCGGGGCGCTGGTCCTCGAACCGGAACTCATCGTCGCGGACGAGCCGGTGGCGTCCCTGGACGCGTCGGTACGCGGCGAGATCCTCGCCCTCCTGCTGCGCCTCCGCGACGAGCTGGGCCTCTCCGCGCTGGTGGTCACGCACGACCTGGGCCTGGCGTGGAACATCGCCGACCGGGTGGCGGTGATGTACCTGGGCCGCATCGTCGAGACGGGCACGGTGGAGGAGGTCCTCTCGGCGCCGCGCCACCCCTACACGCGGGCGCTGCTCTCGGTGCTGCCGGAATCCGGTGCGGAGCCGGTGGTCCTCGCGGGCGAGCCCCCGGACCCCTCCCGCATCCCGGCGGGGTGCCGCTTCCACGCGCGGTGCCAGGTCCTGGCCTCCGGGGAGGCGGACCGCGCCGGCCTGGCGGACGCCTGCCGCACGGTCCCGCTCCCGGTGCTGGACGGGCGCGGCCGGGCGGCGGCGTGCCACTGGGCGAACCGCACCTGACGGGTGCCCGCACCGGCATCGGGCGCGGGCGGCCGGCGCGGGGCAGGCACCGGGTCCAGGGCGCCGCCCCGAGCGCGCCTACCGGCCGGAGGTGAGCTCGCGGCAGCGCTGCACGTCCGCGCCGATCGCCTCCAGCAGCGCTTCGATGGAGGCGAACTTCTCCTGGCCCCGTACGTACGCCAGGAAGTCGACCGCCACGTGCAGCCCGTAAAGGTCGAGGCCGATCCGGTCGATCGCGTACGCCTCGACCGTCCGCTCCGTGCCGTCGAACTGCGGGTTGGTGCCGACGGAGATCGCGGCCGGCATCCGCTCCCCCGCCGCCGTGAGCCAGCCGGCGTAGACGCCGTCCGCCGGGATGGCCGTGTGCGGCAGGGTCTCGACGTTCGCCGTCGGGTAGCCGAGCTCACGGCCGCGCTGGGCGCCGCGCACGACGACACCCTCGACGCGGTGCGGGCGCCCCAGGATCTCGGCGGCGCCCTCGACGTCCCCCTCGGCGACCAGGCGCCGTGTCAGGGTGGAGGAGAACGGCTCGCCGCCGCCGGCCTCGCCGCGCACGTACAGGTCGACGACCTCGACCTCGTAGTCGTACGTCGCGCCCGTCTCCCGCAGGAACCGCACGTTCCCGGCCGCCTTGTGGCCGAAGCGGAAGTTCGGGCCCTCGATGACGGCGCGCGCGTGCAGCTTGTCGACGAGGACCTTCACGATGAAGTCGGCCGGCGACAGTTGCGAGAACTCGGCGGTGAACGGCAGCACGAGCACCGCGTCGACGCCCAGCTCGGCCATCAGCTCGGCGCGCCGGTGGTGCGGGGCGAGCAGCGGCGGGTGGCTGCCCGGCCGGACGACCTCGGAGGGGTGCGGGTCGAAGGTGACGACGACCGACGGGACGCCGAGTTCGCGCGCCCGCTCCACCGCCCGGCCGATGATCAGCTGGTGCCCGCGGTGCACCCCGTCGTAGGAGCCGATGGTGACGACGCTGCGCCCCCAGTCCTGGGGGATGTCCTCCAAGCCACGCCAGCGCTGCACTGTGACCGCTCCTCGCCCGAACCCGTGTACGTCATTGACCGATTACGCAGGTCTAAGACTGCCATGCCCACGGCTTCCGGCCCGCATCGGCATCGGATGGACCGGACCGGGCCGGGTGCCGCCCCGCTCGGCGCACAGCTCCGCGGCCGGCTCCCCGTCCCACTCCACGGTCGACTCCACCGCCGGCTCCGCGGCCACCTCCACTGTCGACTCCAGGACCGGCTCCAGGACCGGCTCCCCCGCCGGCTCGACGGCGGACTCGGCGCCCGGCCCGGCGGCCAGGTTCTCGACGGTCCGCCGGGTGCTGGGGCCGACGACGAACGCCCAGTCCGCCGGTGCCAGCCGCAGCCACCCGGCGACCAGGTCCGCGAAACCCGGCACCTCCCGGGCGAGCTCCACGAGGCGCCGGTCGAAGCAGGTGGCGCCCTCCGGGGTGCGGACGAACAGCAGTCCGGCGCGGTGGACCAGCTCACGGGTGCGTGCCCCGGGCCGCCGGCCGGCCCCCAGGGCGGCGGCCCGCAGCAGGGCGTCGAGCACGGCGAGGTCGCGGCGCTCGTGCCGCCCGTGCTCCAGGAGCACGTCGAGGAGTTCCTCCCGCAGCGGGCGGGACGCGCGCGTGCCCGGTGCCGCGAGGACGGGGGCCAGGGCGCTGCGGACCTCCGCGGGGCTGCCCCGCAGCAGTTCGCCGACCAGCGGGAAGAGCACGGCACGGGCGGCCGGGCCCTGCTCCAGGCGCCGGTCGACGTACGCGGCGGCGTGGGCGGCGCCACCGGGGTGGCGGTGGACGTAGGCGCGGACCAGCTCGGCGGCGCGGCGGGCGAGCGCGGGCGTGCGGACCCGGGCGAGCTCCGCCAGTACGGCGCCGGCGTCCGGGCCGCCGTCGAGGAGCCGGGCCCGCAGCGCGGCGACGACCGGCTCGGGGTGGGTGCGCAGGGCCTCGGCCACCGCGCCCGGCGGCACCCCGGGGTCGCCGGCGCGGAAGGCGGCCAGGGCCTCGCGGAGGTACCGGGGCCTGCTGTGCGGGTCGCGTACGAGGATGCCGAGCGCCGCTCCGCGCAGCGCCCGGCCGTCGGGGCGGGCGAGGAGCGCGAGGGCGGCGTACCGCAGGTGTTCGCGGTCGGCGTCGGCGGTGACCCGGGCGGCGAGCAGCCGGCCGTACACGGCGGCGGCCGTGCGCCGGCCGGGCCGGGTGTCGTCGTGCGCCCACCGGTCGACGGCCCGGCACAGCGCGGCCGGCTCGTCCTCGGCGAGGGCGGCGAGCAGCTCGTCGGCGCACGGGTGCGCGGTGGTGACGAGCGCCTCGCACAGGTCGTCGACGGCCAGGTCGCGGTGGGCGTGCAGCAGGGCCTGCGCGGCGCCGGCGACGGTGGGCCGCGTCAAGGCGCCGGGCCGGGCGGGCAGCGGCCGCTCGTCGGTGAACCAGCGGCACAGCAGGGGCTGCACGCCCCGGGGGTCGGCCGTCAGTCGTACGGCGACGGCGTCCAGGAAGCGCGGCGCGTCCCCGGTGCCGGGAGCGCCGTCGGCGGGGACGAGGCGCCGCAGCAGGTCGACGCGGTCGTCCTCGCCGATCCGGAGCCGCTCCCAGAACCAGGGGCCGAACTCGTCGGACGACCCGGCAGTGTCCGGGGCGGCGGCGAGGCGTTCCGCGAGCAGCCGCAGCACGCCCAGGTAGGACCGTACGTCCGGCACCCGGAGCAGGGTCTCGCCGAGCAGCCGGGCTCCCCACCAGGCGGCTTCCGCGCCGGCGGGCCGGTCCAGCGCGTCGGCCAGGGCCTCCAGTCGCCGGGCCAGGGCGGCCGGTCCCCGGGCGCGGTCCATGAGCAGCAGCGCCTGGATGACCGGGCCGATCCGGTGGCGGGGTACGGGCAGGTCCGCCGGGGTGCCTCCGAGAACCAGCGCGTCGAGCGCCGCGTCCAGGTCCAGGTGTGCGCCCTGGATCCAGTCGCCGACCTCCTCGTGGGCGAACCGGTAGCCGGCGCCCGCCGGGACGAGCAGGCCCTCCGTCAGGACGGCGGCGGCCCAGCCGGTGGACCAGGGGAACAGCTCCTCGAACGCCTCCCGGTCCAGTTGCCCCTGCCCGGGGCCCAGGCAGCGCCGTGCCGCCTCGTGGACGCGCCCCGCCACCCGGGCGGCGAGCCGCCGTACCGCGGTGCCGCGCGGGGCGGGCCGGGACGCGGCGGCGATCCGGCCGGCGACGCGCAGGCACATCAGGTCGAGGTGGGCGGCGAGGACCTCGCGCCGGCCGGGCCGCCCCGCCACGTCCCCGGGGACGGCGTCCCGCACCTCGGCGAGGAGCCGCAGGGCCAGGGGGTGCCGGGCGTCGTCCACCGCGAGGGCGTCATCGGGCAGCCCGTACCGTACGCGCGCCCGTGCCGCCTCGTCTCCGGACAGGTCCCCGACGCGCAGGGCGTCCGGCAGCCGCCACGCGGGCCGCACGGGCCGGTGGAGCGTCCCGGCGGGGTGGAGAGCGCCCGCCTGTTCCCAGTACTCGGGCCGGCAGGCGACGACGAGCCGGGCGCCTTGGGCGCGGAGCCAGCCCACGGTTTCGGCGGTCCAGGCGGTGAGCCGGTGGACGAGGACGGGCGGCATCTCCTCGGGGGCGTCCAGGACGACCAGCAGGGGCCGTCCGAGGTCACGGGCGAGCCGGGCCACCCGCGCGGGCGTGGCGGCGGCCGGGTCGCCGGGCTCGCCCGAGCAGGCCACGACGCGGGCGGCCTGCCGCAGTGCCCGCGCGGCGGCGTCGGCCAGGGAGGTGTCGTCCGCGTGCAGGTCGGCGCCGCGCAGCCAGAGTGTGGGGGCGGGCGCGCCGCCGCGCGCGCGGCGGGCGGCGAGGGCGCGCAGTTCGGTGGTCCGGCCGCTGCCCGGGTCGCCGACGAGGGCGAACACCGCGGCGTCCGAGGCGGTGAACGCGTCGAGCTCCCGGGCGACGGCACGCCGTTCCTCCACCGCGCCGGTCCCCGTGCCGGGGCCGCCGGGGGCGACGGTCGTGGCGGCGAGGTGGAGCGCGCCGGCGAGGTTGAGGTCGTCGCCGTACGCGGGGACGGTGGCGGCGTTGCGCCGCAGCAGGGCGGCCAGCGGGCCGTCGGGCGCCGCGGCGGCGATCCGCGCGAGCGGCACGGCGAGCCCGGCCGCCCGGTGCCCGGCGTGCAGGGCGGTACCGAGCACGCCCAGCACGGCGCCGGTCGAGGCGTCGAGGACAGGGCCGCCCGCGGCCTCGCCGCCCAGCCGGAGCGCCTCGCGGCCCTCCGTCCCGATGGCGAGCTCCAGCACGTCACCGAGCGGGTGGAACCGGTCGGAGGCGGTGTAGGTGACCCGGGCGGTGCCGAGCACCCGCGCCTCGCGCCAGCCGCGCGCGGCGATCCGTACGTACGTCCCGGCCTCGACGCGCTGCCGGGCCGCGACGGGCAGCGGGGCCACTCCCAGCCCCTCGGTGCGCACGAGTGCCAGGTCGGCCCCGGGCAGCGGGGTGATGGCGTCGCCCTCCGCGACCCAGGCGCGCCCGTCCTCCGCGCCGGGTGCGCGCACCACGACCCGTACGAGTCCGTCCACCGCTTCGTGGCTGGTCAGGACCGTGCCCTCGTCGTCGGCGACGAAGCCGACCCCGCGGGTCCGGCCCGCCGGATCACAGATCCGCACCAGCGTCGCCCGTTTCCCGCGTTCCATGGTCCGACGGTAGGGCGGTGTTGATCACCGGGAGAAGGAGCTGATGGGAAAGCGCCCCCGAGTGCTCCCGCCGTTCACTCCGAGCGCCTGGCCAACCGGGTGAATTCGGACCGTCGGACGGATAGACCGTCGGAGAGGGGGATCGTGGAGCGGGCCGCCGGCGCCGGGACGCCCGCAGCCCGCTCCACGGTGGGCCGTTGCGCCCTCACGGGGCGGGCCGGGCGGGTCAGCCGAAGACCGCGAGGCTCTTCGCCTTGCCGTTCTTCTCCTCCACCAGCGCCAGGAACCGGCCCTCCGGGCCGAAGACGGCCACCGGGGCGCTGTCGTACGCCGGCATGTCCAGCCGTACGCCGTTCAGCAGCAGCTTCGTCCGCCGCTCGTCCACGTCCCAGCGGGGGAACGCGGCGGCCGCGGCGTCGGCGATCGGCATGACGGCGATGTCCTCCTGGAGCTGGTCCAGGGTGCGGGCCGCGTCCAGTTTGTACGGGCCGACGCGGGTGCGCCGCAGGGCCGTCAGGTGGCCGCCGACGCCGAGCCCGGCGCCCAGGTCGCGGGCGAGGGCGCGGATGTACGTGCCGGAGGAGCAGACCACCGAGACGACCAGGTCCACGACGGGCGTGCCGTCCTCCGCGACGGCGTCGCGCATGTCGTACACCTGGAAGGACGACACGGTCACCGGGCGGGCCGGGATGTCGAACTCCTCGCCGCCCCGCACGCGCGCGTACGACCGTTTGCCGTCGATCTTGATGGCGCTGACCTTGGACGGCACCTGCATGATGGCGCCGGTCAGCTTGGCGACCTCGCCGTCGACGGCTTCACGGGTGACCCCGGAGGCGTCGGTGGACGAGGTGATCTCGCCCTCCGCGTCGTCGGTGACGGTGTCCTGCCCGAGCCGGACGGTGCCCAGGTACTCCTTCTCGGTCAGCGCGAGGTGACCGAGGAGCTTGGTGGCCTTCTCGACGCCGAGGACCAGCACGCCGGTCGCCATCGGGTCGAGCGTCCCCGCGTGTCCGACGCGGCGGGTCCTGGCGATCCCGCGCATCTTGGCGACGACGTCGTGCGAGGTGAAGCCCGACGGCTTGTCGACGATGACCAGGCCGTCGGGAGTCTTGGTGTGCTGTGTCATGCGGAGGCGTCGTCCTCGTCCTCGTCCTCCGGCTTGCGGTACGGGTCGGCCTCGCCGGCGTACGTCTTGCCGGTCGACACCTCACGCACCTCCTCGTCCTTGGCCCGCGCCTTGTGGAGGAGGTCCTCGATGGTGCGGGCGTTGTCCGGCAGGGCGTCCGGGACGAAGGTCAGGCTCGGCGTGAAGCGGACACCGGTCTGCCGGCCCACCTCGGAGCGCAGGACGCCCTTGGCGGACTCCAGCGCCGCCGCGGACGCCGCCCGCTCCTCCTCGTCGCCGTAGACCGTGTAGAAGACCGTGGCCTCCCGCAGGTCACCGGTGACACGGGCGTCCGTGATGGTCACGAAACCCAGTCGCGGATCCTTGATACGCCGGTCCAGGGTCTCCGCGACCACGACCTGGATGCGATCGGCCAGCTTGCGGGCCCGCGCGTTGTCGGCCACCGGTCCTTCTCCTCTTTCGTCCTACGTTCGTCGTACCGCAGTGCGGCACGTTCAGTCTTCATCGGTGTGCATGCGCCGTCGTACCGACAGCAGCTCCACCTCGGGCCGGCCCGCGACCATGCGTTCGCACCGGTCCAGCACGTCCGTCAGGTGTCCGACGTCCCCGGACACCACCGCGAGGCCGATCTGGGCCCTGCGGTGGAGGTTCTGGGAGCCGGTCTCCGCCACGCTCACCGCGAACTTGCGTTGCAGCTCCGCGATGATCGGGCGGACGACGGAGCGCTTCTCCTTCAGCGACCGTACGTCGCCGAGGAGCAGGTCGAAGGACAGAGTCCCCACATACATGTGTGCCCGGATGTCCCGCCGGTTCGGGTTCAGTGCCCCGCCAACCGCTTGGCAGGGACACCAAGAACCGTACACGGAACGGCCGGGGCCGATCGACGGAAATACTTCCGCCGACCGGCCCCGGCTGCCGCGGCTGGGATCAGCCGCGCGGCTTCTCGCGCATCTCGTACGTCGCGATGACGTCGTCGACCTTGATGTCGTTGAAGTTTCCGAGGTTGATACCACCCTCGAAGCCCTCGCGGATCTCGGTGACGTCGTCCTTGAAGCGACGCAGACCCTCGATGTTGAGGTTCTCCGCGATGACCTTGCCGTCGCGGATGAGGCGCGCCTTGGTGTTGCGTCGCACCTCGCCGGAGCGGATGAGGACACCGGCGATGTTGCCCAGCTTGGACGAGCGGAAGACCTCGCGGATCTCCGCCGTACCGAGCTCGACCTCTTCGTACTCCGGCTTGAGCATGCCCTTGAGGGCCGCCTCGATCTCCTCGATGGCCTGGTAGATCACCGAGTAGTACCGGACGTCGACGCCTTCGCGCTCCGCCATCTGCGCGGCACGGCCGGCCGCGCGGACGTTGAAGCCGATGACGATGGCGTCGGAGCCCATCGCCAGGTCGATGTCCGACTCCGTGACCGCACCGACACCGCGGTGCAGGACCCGGATGTCGACCTCTTCGCCGACGTCCAGCTGGAGCAGCGACGATTCGAGCGCCTCGACGGAACCGGAAGCGTCACCCTTGATGATGAGGTTGAGCTGCTGGATCTCGCCGGCCTTGAGCACCTTGTCCAGGTCCTCGAGGGAGACGCGGCGCACGCGCTTGGCGAACGCGGCGTTGCGCTCACGGGCGGCACGCTTCTCGGCGATCTGACGGGCCGTACGGTCCTCGTCGACCACCAGGAAGTTGTCGCCGGCGCCCGGGACGTTGGTGAGACCGAGGACGAGGACCGGGGTCGAGGGACCCGCCTCTTCCACGTTCTCGCCCTTGTCGTCGAGCATGGCGCGGACCCGGCCGTAGGCGTCGCCCGCGACCATCGTGTCGCCGACCCGCAGCGTGCCTCGCTGGACCAGGACGGTCGCGACGGCGCCGCGGCCCTTGTCCAGGTGGGCCTCGATGGCGATGCCCTGCGCGTCCTGCTCCGGGTTGGCCCGCAGGTCGAGCGAGGCGTCGGCCGTGAGGATCACGGCCTCCAGCAGCGAGTCGATGTGCAGACCCTGCTTGGCGGAGATGTCGACGAACATGGTGTCGCCGCCGTACTCCTCGGCCACCAGGCCGTACTCGGTCAGCTGACCGCGCACCTTGACCGGGTCGGCACCCTCGACGTCGATCTTGTTGACCGCGACCACGATCGGCACGTCGGCCGCCTTGGCGTGGTTCAGCGCCTCGATCGTCTGGGGCATCACACCGTCATTGGCCGCGACCACGAGGATCGCGATGTCGGTGGACTTCGCACCACGGGCACGCATGGCGGTGAACGCCTCGTGACCCGGGGTGTCGATGAAGGTGATCTTGCGGTCCTCGCCGTTGACCTCGGTGGCGACCTGGTACGCACCGATGTGCTGCGTGATGCCGCCGGCCTCGCCCGCGACGACGTTCGTCTTGCGGATCGCGTCCAGCAGTCGGGTCTTGCCGTGGTCGACGTGACCCATGACGGTCACGACCGGCGGACGGGACACGAGGTACTCCTCGCCGCCCTCGTCCTCGCCCCACTCGAGGTCGAAGGACTCGAGCAGCTCGCGGTCCTCCTCCTCGGGGCTGACGATCTGAACCTGGTAGTTCATCTCGTCGCCGAGCAGCTGCAGCGTCTCGTCGGAGACGGACTGCGTGGCGGTGACCATCTCGCCGAGGTTCATCATGACCGCGACGAGCGACGCCGGGTTGGCGTTGATCTTCTCCGCGAAGTCGGTGAGGGACGCACCACGCGACAGGCGAACGGTCTCGCCGTTGCCGCGGGGCAGCATCACGCCGCCGACCGACGGGGCCTGCATGGCCTCGTACTCCTGGCGCCTCTGCCGCTTCGACTTGCGGCCACGACGCGCCGGGCCGCCGGGACGGCCGAAGGCGCCCTGCGTGCCACCACGGCCACCGGGACCGCCGGGACGGCCACCGAAGCCGGGACGGCCGCCGAAGCCGCCGCCACCGCCACCGGGACCACCGGGACGACCGCCGCCACCGCCGCCGCCGGGACGGCCGGCGAAGCCGCCGCCACCGCCACCGGGGCCGGCCGGGCGACCGGCGAAACCGCCGCCGGGACGACCGGCGCCACCGGGACGGCCCGCGCCACCACCGGGACCGCGGCCACCGCCGCCGGGGCCACCGCCGGGGCGGGGACCGGCAGCCGGACGCTGCGGCATCATGCCCGGGTTCGGGCGGTTACCGGCGGGGCCGCCACCCGGGCGCGGAGCCTGGGGACGCGGCATGCCACCCGGAGTCGGGCGGGGACCACCGGGGCCGGCCTGCGGACGGGGACCGCCCTGACCGGCGCCCTGCGGACGCGGACCGCCCGGGGCACCGGGGCCACCGGGACGCGGGGCACCGCCCGGACGGGGCGCCTGCGGGCGCGCCATGCCGGTGGAGCCACCAGAGGTGAACGGGTTGTTGCCCGGACGCGGACCCGCGGGACGCGGGGCACCCGGACGGGGGGCCTGACGCTCGCCACCGGGACGCGCGGCGCCACCGGGGCGGCCGCCGCGCTCGCCGCCCTGACCGCGCTCGCCCTGCGGGCGGCCGGCGGGACGGGGACCGGGGGTGGCACCGGGCCGGGGACCGGCGGCCGGGGCCGACGGGGGCGCGGTGAACTCCGGGTTCGCCGGAGCCGGCGAGGCGGGCGCCGGCTTGGGCGCCGCCGCGGGCTTCGGGCCGGGACGCGGGCCGGAGGCCGGCGTGGCCGGCTTCTCCGCCACCGCGGGCTTCTCGGCCGCCGCGGGCCTCGGCGCGGGAGCGCCGGGCTTCGGGGCGGCGGGACGTGCCGCCTGCGCCGGGGAGGGCGCGGGGGCGGCGGGCTTGGCAGGCGCGGCCTTGCGGGGCGCGCCGGGCTTCGCTGCGGACTTGCCGGCGTTGCCGCCGGGCCCCTGCAGCGCGTCGGTCAGCTTGCGTACAACCGGCGCTTCGATGGTCGAAGACGCCGAACGGACGAATTCACCGAGTTCCTGGAGCTTGGCCATGACGACCTTGCTCTCCACACCGAACTCCTTGGCGAGTTCGTATACCCGGACCTTAGCCACATCGCTCCTTTTAGGTCCGGGTTACCGCCGGACCGTCGCTACTTCATGGGCGTACTCATCGCGTACTCATCGAGTGCTCATCGCAATCTCGACCTACTTCCAACTCGCGAGGTACCTGACCGCACGGTGTTTCCGTGCCGTGCTTCTTCTTACGGTGCCGACCGCTCGACGTACCGGCGGACGTCCGCGGCGTCGAGCGGCCCCTGGACCCTGAGGGCCCTGGAGAACGCCCGGCGGCGGACCGCCAGGTCGAGACAGACCGAGGCGGGATGCACATAAGCACCCCGGCCGGGCAGCGTACCGCGTGGATCGGGGGCGCACTCGCCCTTGATCAACACGATGCGCAGCAGATCGCGCTTGGCCGCTCGCTCCCGGCATCCCACACAGGTTCGCTCAGGGCAGGATCGGGCGTGCGTCCGGCCAGACACGGCTAAGTCTACCTCCCCGCACCGACCTCACCCCTTTGGGGCAAAAATCGAACGGTTGTTGTCGTGATCTCGCCACCGCACAACGTGACGACGGTGGTTTCTATTCCCCGGGCGGGCCGGGGAACACACGTCAGTCCTGGTCCGCTCCGGGCTGCTGCTGCTCGGTGTCCGGACGGATGTCGATGCGCCAGCCGGTCAGACGGGCGGCCAGACGGGCGTTCTGCCCCTCCTTGCCGATCGCCAGCGACAGCTGGTAGTCCGGCACGGTCACCCGGGCGGACCTGGCGCCGAGGTCGACGACCTCGACCTTGGAGACCCGGGCCGGGGACAGCGCGTTCGCCACCATCTCGGCCGGGTCGTCCGACCAGTCCACGATGTCGATCTTCTCACCGAGCAGTTCGGCCATCACGTTGCGCACCCGGCTGCCCATCGGGCCGATGCAGGCACCCTTGGCGTTCAGACCCGAACGGGTGGACCGGACCGCGATCTTGGTGCGGTGACCGGCCTCACGGGCGATCGCCGCGATCTCGACGGACCCGTCCGCGATCTCCGGGACCTCCAGCGCGAACAGCTTCTTCACCAGGTTGGGGTGCGTGCGCGAGAGGGTCACCGACGGACCGCGCACCCCCTTGGCCACGCGGACGACGTACGTGCGCAGGCGCAGCCCGTGCGTGTACTCCTCGCCGGGCACCTGCTCCTGCACCGGCAGGATGGCTTCCAGCTTGTCGTCCAGCCGCACCAGGACGTTCTTGGGGTCCTTGCCCTGCTGCACCATGCCGGCGACGATGTCGCCCTCACGGCGGGCGTACTCGCCGAAGGTGACGTCGTTCTCGGCGTCCCGCAGACGCTGCTGGATGACCTGACGGGCGGTGCTCGCCGCGATCCGGCCGAAGTCCGACGGCGTGTCGTCGAACTCCTTGGGCTCCTGCCCCTCCTCCAGGTCGGCCGGGTCCTCCTTCGCCCACACCGTCACATGACCGGTCTGCCGGTCCAGCACGACACGGGCGTGACGGCGGGCTCCCTCGGTGCGGTGGTAGGCGATGAGGAGGGCCGACTCGATGGCCTCGACCAACAGGTCGAAGGCAATCTCCTTCTCCTGTGCCAAGCCCCTCAGGAGCTTCACGTCGATGTCCACGGCTACGCCTCCTCTTCCTTCTTGTCCTTGCGGTTGAACTCGATCTCCACGCGCGCCTTCACGATGTCCGGGAACGCGACACGCCGGGCGGTGGGCTTGCGCCCCTTCACGCCCGGCACCTCGAGATCGAGGCCCTCGTCGTCCACGGAGAGGATGCGGGCCACCAGCTCGCCCTCCTCGCGCAGCTGGAGCTTCACCAGGCGGCCGGTGGCGCGTACGTAGTGGCGGTGCTCGGTCAGCGGGCGGTCCGCGCCCGGTGAGCCGACTTCGAGGACGTACTCCTCGTCGCCCATCGCGTCCGTCTCGTCGAGCTTGTCGGAGATGGCGCGGCTCAGCTCGGCGCAGGCGTCGAGTTCCACGCCCTCGTCCGAGTCGACGATGATCCTCAGCATCCGCCGCCGGCCCGCCCGGGACACCTCGATCTCCTCGAGGTCCAGGTCCTGCGCGCTGACCAGCGGTTCCAGCAGCCCGCGCAGCCTTTCGCTCTGGGTGGTGCTCATCCGGGTGACTCCTCGGCCGCGTGTGCTGTTGTGGGATCGTCGCGTGTCAGATCAAAGGGTATCCGGTCGCGAGGGGTGTTGCCGTCCACCTCGTGACGAGCCGCAGGTACGCTCGCCTGCGGTGATCTTCGGGACCGCTGGTCCGGCTGTTGAGGGAGTGACGCGTGAGGCGTACGGGAACGACACGCAGACGCGCGCTCATCGCGACCGGCGCGGTGGCGGCGGCCGGCGTGCTCGGCGCGTGCACGGCGGACGGCCCGGGCGGCTCGGCGTCCACCCCGACGGCCGAGGAGGCCGCGCGGACGGAGGCGGCGCTGCGGCGCCGGTCGGCCGCGACGAGTGCGACGCTGCTGGCCCGGTACGACGAGGTCCTCTCCGTGCACCCCACGCTGGCCGCCCGGCTGACCCCGTTGCGCGCGGCGGTGGCGGCCCACGTCGCCGCCCTCGCGCCCCCGGGCGCCTCCCCCGCCCCGAGCGGCGCGGCCACCCCGGGCGCACCCACCGCGCCGGACGCCCCGGCACGGGCGGCTGCCCCGGGCACCTCGACGGCCCCGGCGGCATCGGGTGCTCCGGCGGCTCCCGTGGGCACCGTGCCCGCCGATCCCCGTGTCGCGCTCGCCGAGCTGGCCGCCGCCGCGCGCCGGACCGCCGACGCGCACGCCGCCGCCCTGCTCACCGCCCCGCCCGAGTACGCCCGGCTGCTGGCGTCCGTCGCCGCCGCGGCCGCCGCGCACGGGTACCTGCTGACCAGTGAAGGGACCCCGTCATGAGCGAGGCCGCCCTGGAGGCCGCCCAGGCGGCGCTGGCCGCCGAGCACGCGGCCGTGTACGGGTACGGGGTCGTCGGCGGCCGGATCGGCGACGCACGGGCCGCGGAGGCGACCGCCGCGTACGCCGCGCACCGGGCCCGGCGGGACGCGCTGGCGCGCGCCGTGCGGGACCTTGGCGGCAGGCCCGCCGCGTCCGCCGCCGCGTACGCGCTGCCGTTCCCGGTGCCGGACGCGGCGGCGGCCGTCCGGCTGGCCTCGGAACTGGAGGACCGGGTGGCGGGCGTCTACTCCGACCTCGTACGGGCCGCCGAGGGGCAGTTGCGCCGCGAGGCGGCGAGCGCGCTGCGGGAGGCGGCGGTCCGGGCCGTGCGCTGGCGGGGCAGCGGCGTAGCCTTTCCTGGGCTCGCCGAGCGACCGGGCGGCTGAGCGGAGCCGCAGGACCGACGGCGGCACCCGCCCGCGGCGGTGGCGCGCGGGGGAACGCGCGCGAAGGACCGAACGCGAGCACAAGGACCGAGAGCCCCGGCTTCGAGAGGGAACGACGCACGCATGGGTTTTGAACCGCCGCAGCGACTGGTGCGGGCCCTCGGCGAGACGTACGGGGACGCGGCCGCGGCCGACTGGCTCGCCCGGCTTCCGGAGCTCGCCCGGCGGGCGGTCGGCGCGCGGCACCTGGACGTCGAACGGGTGGTCGCCCCGGGCGGCCGCAGCAGCCTCGTCGCCCTGGTGCGCCTGCCGGACGGCACGGCGGGCGCGCTGAAGGTAGCGCCGCCGTTCGCCGCGCCGGACCTGGAGCGGGCGGCGCTGGCCCACTGGAACGGCTGGGGGACGGTGCAGCTGCTGGACGCGGCGGGCGCGGAGGCGGCCGGGGCGGGCGGAGGCACGGACGCGGCGGGGGCTGGGTTGCTGCTGGAGCGGCTGCACACGGAGGTGAGCCTGCGGTCCCTGCCCGAGGCGAAGGCGCTGCTGGAGGCGGCCGGCATCGTACGGCGGCTGTGGGTGGCTCCGCCGGAGGCCCACGGCTTCGAGTCGGTCGCCGGGCGGACCGCGCGGCAGGCGGAGGCGATGCGGGCGGTGAAGGACGCCGAGGCGGCCGCGCTGGTGTCCGCCGCCCTGGAGGCCCGGGACGCGCTGGTGGCGGACGCCACCGAGGAGCTGCTGCTGCACGGGAACTTCCGGCAGGGCAAGGTGCTCGCCGGTGACCGGGCGCCCTGGCTGGCGGTCGGCCCGGAGCCCCTCGTGGGCGAGCGGGCGTACGACCTGGCGCGGCTGGTCCGCGACCGGGTCGAGGACCTCGTGGCGGCGGCCTCCGGCCCCACGTCGGGGCGCCGCCGGGTGAACAAGCTGGCCGACTCCCTGGACGTGGACCGCGAGCGGCTGCGCGGCTGGACGCTGTTCCGGGCCGTGGAGTCGGGGACGCGGGCCCTGGCGGTGGGGCGGCGGCAGGACGGGGAGCTGCTGCTGGAGTTCGCCGGCTGGCTCTAGAACTCCCCGAATGGCCCCATAGGTGCGATATTGGCATAAAGCACCCGTACCACCCCGCTCGGACGGGAGGGCCGTCATGGTCGTGGAAGTGCTGGCAGCGGTGGCGGCCACGGGTTCGGCCGCCGTGGTGTACGTGGCGGCCGCCGCCCGGGTCGTGAAGCAGTACGAGAAGGGCGTGGTGCTGCGCTTCGGGCGGCTCCGCAGCGGCGTCCGGGGCCCCGGGTTCACCATGGTGGTCCCGTTCATCGACCGCCTGCACAAGGTCAACATGCAGATCGTGACCATGCCGGTGCCCGCCCAGGACGGCATCACCCGCGACAACGTCACGGTCAGGGTCGACGCGGTGATCTACTTCAAGGTCGTCGACGCGGCGGCGGCGATCATCCGGGTCGAGGACTACCGGTTCGCGGTCTCGCAGATCGCCCAGACGTCCCTGCGCTCGATCATCGGCAAGAGCGACCTGGACGACCTGCTCTCCAACCGGGAGAAGCTCAACCAGGGGCTGGAGCTGATGATCGACAACCCGGCCGTCGAGTGGGGTGTGACCATCGACCGGGTCGAGATCAAGGACGTCTCGCTGCCGGAGACGATGAAGCGATCGATGGCCCGCCAGGCCGAGGCCGACCGTGAGCGGCGGGCCCGGGTCATCAACGCGGACGCCGAACTCCAGGCGTCGAAGAAGCTGGCCGAGGCGGCGGGCGTGATGTCGGAGACCCCCTCCGCGCTCCAGCTGCGGCTGCTCCAGACCATCGTCGCGGTCGCCGCCGAGAAGAACTCCACGCTGGTGCTGCCGTTCCCGGTGGAGCTGCTGCGCTTCCTGGAGCGGGCCGGCCAGAACCAGCCCCCGGCGGACCCCCGGCCCGCCGCCACCCCGCACCCCGCCTCCCTGCACGTCCACGACCCGCACCTGCACGAGCCGCTGGACGCGGTACCCGAACCGGCGCCGGCGCCCCAGGTGGTGCGGGACGACGACGCCGGTACGGCGGGCTGCATCTGAGCGCGCGCAGCGCCCGGACGCGCCCGCACGGGCGCGCGGAGGCGCTTCGGCACTGGGGGTGTCAGGCGCTGAGGCGGGCGATCGCCTCGTCGACCGTCAGCTCCTCGCGCTCACCGGTGCGGCGGTCCTTGAGCTCCAGGACGCCCTCGGCCGAGCGGCGGCCGGCGACGAGGATCTTCGGTACGCCGATGAGCTCGGCGTCCGTGAACTTCACACCCGGCGACACCCCGGCCCGGTCGTCGACCAGCACCCGCAGGCCGGCCACCTTCAGCTTCTCCGACACGTCCAGCGCCAGCTCGGTCTGGAGCGCCTTGCCGGCCGCGACGACGTGGACGTCGGCCGGGGCGATCTCGCGGGGCCAGCACAGGCCCTGCTCGTCGGCGTGCTGCTCGGCCAGGGCCGCGACCGCGCGGGAGACGCCGATGCCGTACGAGCCCATCGTGACGCGGACCGGCTTGCCGTTCTGGCCCAGGACGTCGAGCTGGAAGGCGTCGGCGTACTTGCGGCCGAGCTGGAAGATGTGGCCGATCTCGATGGCGCGGTCGATCTTGAGGTCGGAGCCGCAGTTCGGGCAGGGGTCGCCCTCCTCCACCACCACGACGTCCAGGTACTGCTCGACCTCGAAGTCACGGCCGGCGACGACGTTCTTCGCGTGCGTGCCGGGCTTGTTGGCGCCGGTGATCCAGGCCGTGCCGGGCGAGACGCGCGGGTCGGCGATGTACCGGACCTTGTCGAGGCCCTGCGGGCCGACGTAACCGCGCACGAGGTCGTCGCGGCCCTCGAAGTCCTCGGCGGTGACCAGCTCGACGGTGGCCGGGGCCAGGTGGTCCTCCAGCTTGCCGAGGTCCACCTCGCGGTCGCCGGGCACACCGACGGCGACGATCTCGCCGTCCACCTTGACCAGCAGGTTCTTCAGCGTGTGGGAGGCCGGCACGCCCAGGTGCGCCGCCAGCGTCTCGATGGTCGGCGTGTCCGGGGTGTCCAGCTCCTCGACCGGGCCGTGCCCGGTCGGGTCCTCCGGCTGCTGCTTGAACGTGACGGCCTCCGTGTTGGCGGCGTAGTCACAGTTCGGGCAGTAGACGAAGGTGTCCTCGCCCGCGGCGGCCGGGGCCAGGAACTCCTCGGAGGCCGAGCCGCCCATGGCGCCCGACACCGCGGAGACGATCTTGTGCCGCAGGCCGAGACGGTCGAAGATCCTGATGTACGCCTGGCGGTGCAGCGCGTACGACTCGGCCAGGCCCTCGTCCGTGGTGTCGAAGGAGTACGAGTCCTTCATCTGGAACTCGCGGCCGCGCAGGATGCCGGACCGGGGACGCGCCTCGTCGCGGTACTTCGTCTGGATCTGGTAGAGGATCACCGGCAGGTCCTTGTAGGACGTGCACTGGTCCTTGACCAGCTGAGTGAAGATCTCCTCGTGGGTCGGGCCGAGGAGGTAGTCGGCGCCCTTGCGGTCCTTGAGGCGGAACAGCTCGGCGCCGTACTCCTCCCAGCGGCCCGTCGCCTCGTACGGCTCCTTGGGCAGCAGCGCCGGCAGCAGCACCTCCTGCGCGCCGATCGCGTCCATCTCCTCGCGCACCACGCGGGAGACGTTCTCCAGGACCTTCCTGCCCAGCGGCAGCCAGGACCAGATGCCCGCGGCGTTGCGGCGGACGTAACCGGCGCGGACGAGCAGCTTGTGGCTGAGCGTCTCGGCGTCCGCCGGGTCGTCGCGCAGTGTCTTGACCATCAACCGGGACATGCGCTGGACCTGGGCCATGGGGAACTCTCCTGCGGTGAAAAGTGTGATGGCTAGGAGGTTAGCCGCGGGGCGGGTGCTGGCGGAAATCAGTTCCGCCCCGGGGACTCCTCCCGGCGCCGCAACGGCAGCGGCGCGCCCATCACCGCGTACGGCTTCGCGGCGCTCGGGAAGTGGACCCGGCGGGCCAGGTCGGTGTACCCGAGGGAGCGGTAGAGGAACCGGGCCGGGTTCTCCACGTCGATGGCGGACAGGATGGAGCGTGGCTGCTCGGCGGCGTCCGTGATGGTGGTGATCAGCCCGCGCCCGAGACCCAGGCCCTGGAAATCGGGGTGGACGTGGAGCTCGGTGATGACGAAGGAGTCGTCCAGCCAGGCGGCGTTGCCCTCGCGGACCAGGTACGGCTGGACGACCGTCGACCACCAGTGCGTGCGGTCGTTGGGCATCCCGTACACGAAGCCCACCAGCCGCCCCGCCGGGGTCGTCGCGCCGTAGGCGCGGGCGCCCGGGCTCCGGAGGTGGCGCAGCACGATGTGGCGACGTACCGCGACCTCGTCCTCGGACAGCCCGAAGGCGACGGCCTGTACGGCGAGGGCGGCGTCCACGCGTGCGGCGAGGTCGACCGGCCCGATCACGACGTCATCCATGCGACCGAACCTTACAAGTGGCTCCGAGCGGGTCAGAAGAGCACGCTCATGAAGGTGCCGACCTCCTCGAAGCCGACGCGGCGGTACGCGGCCCTGGCGGGGAGGTTGTAGTCGTTGACGTACAGCGAGACGACCGGTGCGATGTCGTCGAGGGCGTAGCGCAGCACGGCGGCCATCCCCGTCTCGGACAGGCCGCGGCCCCGGTACTCGGGGGCGACCCAGACGCCCTGGATCTGGCAGGCCTGGGAGGTGGCCGCGCCGATCTCCGCCTTGAAGACGACCTTGCCGTCCTCGACGCGGGCGAACGAGCGGCCGGTGCCGACGAGCTCGGCGACCCGGGCCTGGTAGAGCAGACCGCCGTCACCGGCCATCGGCGAGATGCCGACCTCCTCGGTGAACATCGCCACGCACGCCGGCATGATCACGTCCATCTCGTCCTTGCGCATCCGGCGGACGAGCGGGTCCGGTTCGACGTCCGGGGACGGCCGGTCGGCGACCATCAGCGGCTGGCGGGCGCGGACGTCCCGGGCCGGGCCCCAGCTCGGTTCGAGGAGCCGCCACAGCTGGGCGGTGGGCTCCGCCGGGCCGACGATCGACGAGCAGCGCCGGCCGGCCCGGCGGGCGCGGTCGGCGAAGGCGCGGACGGCTTCCGGCGTGGCGCAGATCGGGACGAGGTTGGCGCCGGAGTAGCAGAGCGAGCGCAGTCGCCCGTCCGCGTACCAGCCCCACATCTCGCCGCCGAGGCGCCACGGATCGAGCCCCGCGACCTGCACGCGGGAGGTGACGAACGCGTTGGCGACGGGCTCGCTCTCGAGAACGGCGAGCGCGGCGCCGAGGTCGCTGGGCTCGAGGACCCGGGTGGTGGTCTGCGTCAACACGAGGGGGCCTCACCATGCGTTCCATACGGGTCCTGGCACTGTACCCGGCGCCACGGGGGCAACGGCAGGACCCGGCCCCCGCCTCCCCGCCCCCCGGGGCGGCGCCCCGCCTGCGGCGAGGGGCGCTCCGGCCGGGACGGCTCCCCGCTGCGCGGGCGGTGCCCGCGGAGGGCGGTTCCGCCGCCGTTGCGGGCGCGCCCCGACGCCCGCGCCACACCGCCGCGGTGCGGCGCTCCTGCTGTGGCGGTTCCGTGCTGCGCGGGCGGCCCCCGCCGTTGTGGGCAGTCGTCCCGCAGGGCGGGACGGGTGGGCACGACGGGAGCGGGGCGGGTCCCCCGTCCCCCGGCGCCCCGTGACACGGGGCCCTGGCAGCGGGTGCCACCGGTGGGTGGGAGGCGGGGGCCCTCCGGGCTCGTCTGCTCGGGGCGGGCGGCCCTGGGCCCCGGCGAGGGAGCCGTCACAACGCCGCGAACCCCTGCGGGGACGCCCCTGCGCGGCCCCACCCCGGCCACGGATGCCGACCGCGGGACGGGCGGGAAGGGCGCGGGCCGGGCGGGCCCGCCCCACCCCGGCCCGGATGCCGGGTGCAGGTGGTGGGTGGAGGGCGCGGGCCGGGCGGGGCGTGGCGGCTGCGGTCAGCTGACGGTGACGGCGGGTTCCCCGGACATCACGCCGTCCTTCTCCATCTGCTCGGCGATCTTCATCGCCTCCTCGATCAGCGTCTCCACGATCTTCGACTCCGGCACCGTCTTGATCACCTCGCCCTTCACGAAGATCTGACCCTTGCCGTTGCCCGACGCCACACCCAGATCCGCCTCACGCGCCTCACCCGGACCGTTCACCACACAGCCCATGACCGCGACACGCAGCGGAACCTCCATACCCTCCAGACCCGCACTCACCTGATCCGCCAGCTTGTAGACGTCCACCTGCGCCCGGCCGCACGACGGACACGAGACGATCTCCAGCCGGCGCTGACGCAGGTTCAGCGACTCCAGGATCTGGATGCCGACCTTGACCTCCTCCGCCGGAGGCGCCGACAGCGAGACCCGGAT
>NZ_JBWKJV010000036.1:0-53100 GCF_056432045.1 Streptomyces sp. NPDC045701
ACGTCGGCGATCCCCCCGAAACCCAGGCGAGGCAGTGCACGCTGCACCGCCTGTCCCTGCGGGTCGAGGATCTCCGGCTTGAGCATGACGTCGACTACGACGCGTGCCACTGGCACTCCCGGTGGTGTGTTGCGTGGGCGGTTCCCTCAGCGTACCTGTCTCCAAAATCTACGCGAGTAGACATCTGGAGGTCCCTACAAATGACGACGGGAACAGTCGCCGAACCGCGGGAAAAATCGCGCAAAAAAATGCCCCCGGTGATTGCCGCCGGACACGCTGGTGCAATTGGCTGGGCTTCACAATGTCGCGCGTTCCGCTGTACAAAGGAATACAGAGGAAAGCAGCATTGCACCTCAACAGCCGTTAATCCGGTATCGCCGCACGTCAGGCAGGGCAGGAGCCGTGCCTGACAGGTGGGGGCGGCACACCGTGGAAAGGACCGATATCCGTGGCGCAGCGCGTAGTGGTGACGCTCTTCGACGACATCGACGGAGGCGAAGCGGCGGAAACGGTCACCTTCGGCCTCGACGGTAAGTCGTACGAGATCGACCTCAATCCTGCCAATGCAAAGAAACTGCGCAAGACCCTCGCCCCGTACCTGGCGGCCGCCCGCAGACAGTCCGCCGCCGGCGGCAGCGGCGGGGGGCCGGGGCGCCCGCGCTCCTCGTACAAGCACACCTCGCTCGAACCCGACCCGGCGGCGGTCCGCGCCTGGGCGCAGTCCCACAACATGGACGTCCCCGCGCGCGGCCGGATCCCGAAGCGGGTCTACGAGGCGTTCCGCGACGCGAGCTGACGATCCCCCGGCTCGTCCGGGCCGCCCGTCCGGGCCGCCCGGACGGACCTCGCACCGCCGAGTTGCGCAACACCCCGGGTGATCCGCTAGAGTTTGGATCACGCCGAGGGGCAAGGCCGAAAGGCCCGAACCTCACGCAGCGTGCGGGTGTAGTTCAGTAGTAGAACATCCCCCTTCCAGGGGGAAGGCGCAGTGTGCGATCCCTGTCACCCGCTCTGCATCACGTACCGTCCACTCCGATGGAATGGATCAGGTACAGTGGTGTTCGCACCGCCCGGTGAAAGCCGAGCGGCAGCAATGCGGACGTGGCTCAGTTGGTAGAGCATCACCTTGCCAAGGTGAGGGTCGCGAGTTCGAATCTCGTCGTCCGCTCAGAGAACGAAGGCCCCGGTCATCACGACCGGGGCCTTCGGCGTTTCCGTTCCGACGAGTTGAGCGACCTGTTACCGGTGCCGGGGGGCCGTCCGGCGCACCGATGACATTTGTCATCGACATGCGGTGACACCGCGACCTGCCCGCGCGCGTTGGCCGGCGGAAGCCTTGAGGCATGACCCAAGTGATTGAGGCGGAGGACGTACGGCGCAGCTATGCCGGGGGATTCGAGGCCGTGTCCGGGATCACCTTCACCGTGTCGCACGGCGAGGTCTTCGCCCTGCTCGGTACGAACGGCGCCGGCAAGACGTCCACCGTGGAGCTGCTCGAAGGGCTCGCCCGCCCGAGCGGCGGCACCGTGCGGGTGCTCGGCCACGACCCGTACGCCGAACGCGCCGCCGTCCGGCCGCGGATCGGCGTGATGCTCCAGGAAGGCGGCTTCCCCGCCGACCTCACGGTCAGGGAGACCGTACGGATGTGGGCCGGCTGCACCAGCGGTGCGCGGCCGGCCGGGGAGGCGCTGGACATGGTCGGCCTGGGCGGCCGGGCCAGGGTGCGCGTCAAGCAGCTGTCCGGCGGCGAGAAGCGGCGGCTCGACCTGGCGCTGGCACTGCTCGGCGACCCGGAGGTGCTGTTCCTGGACGAGCCGTCGACCGGGCTGGACGCCGAGGGGCGGCGCGACACCTGGGAGTTGGTGCGCCGGCTCCGGGACGCCGGTACGACCGTGCTGCTGACCACGCACTACCTGGAGGAGGCCGAGGCGCTCGCCGACCGGCTGGCGATCATGCACGGGGGCCGGATCGTGACGGCCGGGACGCCCGCCGAGGTGACGGCCGCGCGCCCCTCACGCATCCGGTTCGTGCTGCCCGAGGGGGTCCCGGCCGCGCGGTTGCCGCTGTCGCTGCGGGCCGCCGCCACGGGGCGGCACGTCGAGATCCGTACCCACACCCTTCAGGAGTCGCTCGGCGAACTCCTGCTGTGGGCCCGGGAGACGGGCGTACGGCTCGAAGGGCTCGACGCCCGGTCGGCCTCCCTCGAAGAGGCCTTCCTCGACATCGCGCGGAACGAAACGGTGGGTGTGTGACGTGGCGACCACGATGACGGCGCGCATGGGCGCGCTGGGGCGGGCCGAGCTGACGCTCCTCGTACGGAACCGGTACGCGCTGTTCACGGCACTGCTGATGCCGGTGCTGATGGTGGGGGTGCTGCGGTCCTCCCTCGACCGGGTGGGCCTGGACCGGACCGGGATGAGCGCCATGGAGGCGGCGCTCAGCGGTGGTGTGGTGATGATGCTGATCCTTGTCGTCTACCTCAACCTCGTCTCCGCGTACGTGTCCCGGCGTGAGGAGCTGGTGCTGAAGCGGCTGCGGACGGGGGAGGCCTCCGACCGGGAGATCCTCGCAGGCACCGCGCTGCCGGCGGTCGTGCTCGCGGTGGCGCAGAGCGCGCTGATCGTGGGGGCCGGCGTGGTCCTGCTCGATGTGCGCACACCCGCGCGGCCGGAACTCCTGGCTGCCGGTCTGCTGCTGGGGATCGTGATGCTGATCGCCCTCGCCGGGGCGACGGCGGCGGCCACCCGCACCGTGGAGAGCGCGCAGATCACCACCATGCCGCTGTTCCTGGTCTCGGCGATGGGTTCCGGCCTGTTCGTCCCCCTGGAGGTGCTTCCGGAGAGGGTCGCCTCGGTGTGCGAACTGCTGCCGCTGTCCGGTGTGATGACGCTCGTACGGGCCGGCTGGCTGGGTGACTGGGGCGACGCGGGTGATTCGATGGGTGCGGCGCTGACGGCGCTGGCCTGGACGGTGATCTCGGTGTTTGCTGTGCAGCGGTGGTTCCGCTGGGAGCCACGGCGTTGACAGGGGGGCGGGGGCGGGAAGATGAGGCTCACGGGGTGGTGGAGCCGGCGGAGCAACCCGGAGAAGGTCGAGCTGTACACCCGCTGGTCGTACCACCTGTTCGCGCTGCTCGAAGTGGCTTCGATCGGGCTGGGCGTACTGAGCCGGACCCCGCTGCCGCTGGGCGGGTGGCTGTTCCTGCTGGTCGCCGCGCACTCCGTACTGGGTGGTGTGCTGGCGTCCCGGGCGCTGGACTGGACCGTGGGGCGGCGGGCCCGTCCGGGCCGGCTCATGGTGGTGTTCGGGGTGGCGTCCTGCGTGCTCGCCACGGCGGCGCTGGCGCTGTACCGGTTCGGTGGGCAGAGGAACGTGGAGGCCGTCGCCACCATGGTGGTGGGGGTGCTGGCCTTCGGCATCGGCGGAGTGGTGCTGGGCCTGAGGAAGACCCGGCACATGCTCGGCCTGGTGCTGGCCTCGGGGGTCGGCACCGCCGGGACCGGCCTCGGGCTCGGGTTGCGGCCCGCGGAGGCGGTCGGCTTCGCGGTCGGTGTCCTGATCGCGGGCGTGTCCCTCGCCTCGACCAGCGGGTTCTCCAGCTGGCTGCTGCGGGCGGTGTGGGAGCTGGACGCGGCGCGTGAGCTTCAGGCGCGGCTCGCGGTCGCCGAGGAACGGCTGCGGTTCGGGCGGGACCTGCACGACGTGATGGGCCGCAACCTGTCGGTGATCGCGCTGAAGAGCGAGCTGGCGGTGCAGCTGGCCCGGCGGGGCAAGGCGGAGGCGGCGGTGGACCAGATGGCAGAGGTGCAGCGGATCGCGCAGGAGTCCCAGCGGGAGGTCCGGGACGTGGTGCGGGGCTACCGGGAGGCCGACCTGCACACGGAACTGGAGGGCGCGCGGAGCGTGTTGGCGGCGGCCGGGATCACCTGCACGGTGGAGGCCGCGACGGGGGAACTGCCGGCACCGGTCCAGTCGGCGCTCGCCTGGGTGGTACGGGAGGGCACCACCAACGTGCTGCGGCACGGGGACGCGCGGCGGTGCTCGGTGTCGGTGTCGGTGTCCGGGCCGGTTGGTGCGGAGGAGGGGTGCGCGGTGCTGGTGGTCGAGAACGACGGAGCGGACGGCGGTGCGGGTCCGGCCGCCGGGCCGGGCGCCGGGGCCGGTTCGGGCGCCGGGGCCGGGACGGGGCTGGCCGGACTGCGGGAACGGCTCGCGGCGCTGGACGGGACGCTGGAGGCGGGCCGGGTGAGCGGCGGGCGGTTCCGCGTGACGGCCCGGGTGCCGGTCGGGACGGCCGTGACGGGGGCGGCCCGGTGACCGCCCCCGTGCGCGTCCTGCTGGCCGACGACGAGCACCTGATACGGGGCGCGCTGGCCGCCCTGCTGGGGCTGGAGGACGACCTCGTGGTCGTCGCCGAGGCGGCGTCCGGGCCCGAGGCGCTCGCCATGGCGCGGGCGCACCGGCCGGACGTGGCGGTGCTGGACCTGCAGATGCCGGGCGCCGACGGTGTGAAGGTCGCCACATCGCTGCGCACCGAACTCCCCGGCTGCCGCACCATGATCGTGACCGGCCACGGACGCCCCGGCCACCTGAAGCGGGCCCTCGCGGCGGGCGTGCGGGGATTCGTGCCCAAGACGGTCAGCGCCCAGCGGCTCGCCGAGATCATCCGTACCGTGCACGGCGGGCACCGCTACGTCGACCCGGAGTTGGCCGCCGACGCCATCTCCGCCGGTGACTCGCCGCTGACCGCCCGCGAGGCGGAGGTGCTGGAGCTGGCGGTGGACGGGGCGCCGATCGCGGAGATCGCCGAGCGGGCCTCCCTGTCCCCCGGGACCGTACGGAACTACCTGTCGTCGGCCGCCTCGAAGCTGGGCGCCGAGAACCGCCACACGGCGGCGCGTCTCGCCCGCGAGCGAGGTTGGGTATAGTGGTCTCGCGCCACGGCGCATGCGGACGTAGCTCAGTTGGTAGAGCGCAACCTTGCCAAGGTTGAGGTCGCGAGTTCGAGCCTCGTCGTCCGCTCAGATGGAAGCCCCCCGGCCGGTCGGCCGGGGGGCTTCTTCGTGCCTACTGCCAGGTCTTGCCGGTCAGCAGCTCGTACGCCTCCAGGTACTTCGCCCGGGTCGCCTCCACGACCTGCTGCGGCAGGGCCGGCGGCGGCTGCTCGCCCCTGCGGTCCCAGCCGGAGGCCGGCGAGGTCAGCCAGTCGCGCACGTACTGCTTGTCGTACGACGGCTGGGCGCGGCCCGGCTCCCAGGAGTCGGCCGGCCAGAAGCGGGAGGAGTCCGGCGTCAGCACCTCGTCGGCGAGGACCAGGCCGTCGCCGTCGAGCCCGAACTCGAACTTGGTGTCCGCCAGGATGATCCCCCGGTCCCGGGCGATGTCGCGGGCGCGGGAGTAGATCGCGAGGGTGGACTGCCGCAGCTGGGCGGCGGTCTCGGCGCCGACCTGGCGGGCGACCTCCTCGTACGACACGTTCTCGTCGTGGTCGCCCACGGCCGCCTTGGTGGCGGGGGTGAAGATCGGGGCCGGGAGCTCCGAGCCGTCGGTGAGACCTTCGGGAAGGGCCAGGCCGCAGACCGTACGGGACTCCTCGTACTCGACCAGGCCGGAGCCGGTGAGGTAGCCGCGGGCCACGCACTCGACCGGGACCATGCGCAGCGACCGGCAGATCAGGGTGCGGCCCGCCCAGTCGGCGGGGGCGCCGGCGGGCAGCTCGGTGGAGATGACGTGGTTGGGGATGAGGTCGGCGAGCCGGTCGAACCACCAGAGCGAGAGCTGCGTGAGAACGCGGCCCTTGTCCGGGATCTCGGTGGGCAGCACCCAGTCGTAGGCGGAGATGCGGTCACTGGCGACCATGACGAGGTCTCCCGCCTCGTTCTGGTACAGGTCGCGCACCTTGCCGGTGTGCAGGTGTACCAGGCCCGGCACCTCAAGCGGTTCGGGCTTTTCGACGAATCCGGACACGGTTCCTCCCCGTGGTTCTGTCCAATCGGCTCCGATTCTCCCGCATGCGGGGCCGGGCTTTGGCCAGGGGTCTCGCGGATCGCACGGGATGGTCGGGAAGGATCTCTGAGCATTTTCCGGAGCGGTCCCCGGGCACGGCCCGGAGTCCTTTCCCGGAGTCCCTTCCCGGGGCCTCTTCCGGGACCGTGCCCCGGAACTCTTCCCGGGACCGCGCCCCGGAATCCTCCCCGGTGGGCCCGGAGCCTTTTCCGGTCCGTCCGAGACCCTCTCCGGTGGATGCGGGTCGTGTCCTCGGGCGGGGCCGGGTCGGCCCCCGGTGGGGCGGTGGAGTGCGGTCGTCGTGGGTCGGGTGGGGGCCGGGAACGGAACTCCTGGGTGCGTTCTAGTCCCGTTTGCAGATGCGGTCCAGGAGGTTGGCCGTGGCGCGCTGGATACGGAGGTCGACATGACCCGGCCGGTCCAGGGCGGGGGACCAGGCGAAGGTGCCCGAGGCGAAGACGAGGGCGCCGGAGGGGGCCCGGTAGAGGGACGTCTCCTGGTGGCGCAGCTGGTTGTCGCCGTCCCGGTAGGGGGAGTGGGCGAGCAGGATGCGCCGCCGGTGCTCGGGGAGGGCGGTGCGCGGGAAGTACCGGTCGGCCTCGCCGGCGACGAGGCCGGGCAGTTCGTCCCCCTCGCCGGCGCCGGTCGCGTCCCAGAGCCAGTGCTCGGCGTTGCGGACGACCATGGGGTGCGGTTCGGGGACCCGGCCCGCGTACTGGATGCCGAGCAGCTGCTGCTCGGGGCGGTCGACCTCGCGCCACAGGGCGGGCTTGCCGGGACCGCGACGTTTTCGGCAGGACAGCAGGCGGTCGGGGACACCGGAGGCGGACGGCGAGAGCTCGACCTGCCAGTACATGGTGTTGGCGGAGAGGAACACCAGCGAGGTGCCCTGGTCGCGGGCGCGCTCCACGGTGCGCCGCATGGGCACCGACCAGTACTCGTCGTGGCCGGGGAAGACCAGGCCCCGGTACCGGGTGGGGTCGATGCGGCCCGCGTGCAGGTCGCGGGCGTCGGCGTAGGCGAGGTCGTAGCCGTACCGCTCGGCCCAGCGGATGAAGTCGTAGGCGTGGCCCACGTGCAGGGGCAGGCCCGCGCCGGCGTACGGGCGGTCGAAGGAGACGGTGGTGGCGGCGTCCTCCTCGCCGAGCAGGCGGCCTTCCTCGTCCCACGCGTGGTAGAGGCTGGCGCCGGTACGGCCGTCCTCCGGGTAGAGGTTGTAAGCCTGCCAGGTGACGTCCGGGAGGAGCAGGAGCAGGTCGGCGGGGTGGCTGTCGCGGACGGTGAACGGGATGTGGGAGCGGTAGCCGTCCACGGTGGTGAGCACGGCCACGTACGCGCCGATCGACCAGTACGAGGGGACCTGGAGGCGCCAGGAGAGCCACCAGTGGTGGCAGGAGACGGTTCGGTCGGCGGTGAGCGGGGGCGGCTGGACGATGCCGGAGAGACGGGGGCTCGTGGTGATCTTGGCTGCGCCGTCGCCCGCGTAGTGACCGATCCGGTAGATGTCGACCGAGAACTGCTGCGGTGGGTCCACCGTGATGTGGAAGTCGATCGCCTCGCCGGGCGCGACCGCGCCGGCGGAGGCGAAGCCCTTGATCTGGCGGCGCACGTCGTCGGCGGAGCGCGGTCCGCCGTGGCCGCCGCGCGCGAGGGCCGGATCGGCGTACCAGGGCACGACCTGGCCGGTGTCGCCGATGTACTGCTCGCTGCCCCGGAGCCAGGGCAGCGGTCCCTGGCCGAACGGGTCCGTGACGGCATGGGCGAGGGCCCCGGATTCCCACCGCCGAATCTGCTCCGCCCCCATAGGTGCGCCCCTCCCTCGACTCCCCTGCGACTGTCAGTGCCGGTCTCCAGCACATCACATAACGCACGCAGTCCGTCACCGTTCGTCGTTAATCGGCGAGAACGGATCGTGGCATTCCGCTCCGGGCGCGCCGGTCCTCCGGCTTTCAGACGAGGCGCACGGGTTTCTCCGGGCGCACGCCGACGGTCGTCAGCCAGGAGCGGAGTGGCTCAGGATCGGCGTCCTCTATGAGGCTCAGGACCCGGGCGGCGAGGTCGGGATGGCGCTTGCCGCCCACGAGGAGGGTCGGCCCGTCGAGCCAGTCCAGGCCCGGTGCGGCGCCGGCGGTGTCGACGGCGGCGCAGCACACCATGGCGGTCACGTGATCGGCCAGCAGTTCGCGTCCGCTGCGGGGCGGCTGCAGCGGGAACAGCGGCAGGGCGTCCCCGCCGGGGCTCCAGGCGGCGTGGTCGAGGTCGCCGGGGACGGAGAGCGGCGGCGGAGCGGGCGGGAGGCCCTGGTCCGGGTGCGGGGGGCCGGCCGGGTGCGGGAGGTCCGGATCTCGGAGGGCGTGCGGGGTGATCGGGGCGTGCGGGGTGTGCGGGTCCTGCGGGGCGGGCGGGTCGTACGGGGCCGGTGCGGCGGGCGCGGTGTGCGGGTCGTCCGGGGCCCGGCCGGCTTCCGGGTCCGGCCCCTGCGCCGGGGCCGCGGCGGCGTCGACGGAGGCGGGAACGGGGACGGGGCCGGGCGCAGGGGCGGTGGGCGCCTCCGGCTCCGCGCCGGGCAGCGAGGCCCCGGCCGTGGCCTCGCGGGACACCTCCGCCGTTATCGCGGCGGCCAGCGTCTCGCCGGTGCGCGTCGCGGACAGGTGGTCCATCACCCGGGCGAGCGTCGCCTCCGCGGCCTGGTCGACCCCGAGACGGTCGAGGGCCCGGTGGAGGCGCGCCGCCTCCGTACGCCACTTGCGGTCGACCACCTCGTCCGGGTACTGCTGCCAGTCCACCGGGGCCCAGTCGGGGCCCACCTCGGCGGGTCCGCCGTGGAAGAGGCGGGCGGCCAGCAGCGAGGTGGCCTCGTCGACGAGCCCGGGCTCTTCGAGCAGGTCGCACGCCGGGCGCTCACCCAGCCGGGAGGTGAAGCCCTCCGCCAGCCGGTCGCGCCGCGACAGCTCGGTCAGCGCCGAGACGACGCCCGCGTCCAGCCGGGAGGGCCAGCGGCCCATGCGCCAGGCGGGCAGGGCCACCCGCGTCAGCAGCCGGTCCCAGCCCGCGTACGCCAGCCCGACCTGCTCCTGGGCGACGATCCGCAGGCCGTAGTCCACAGCCTGTGCACGCTCCGACGCGGCCGCCGCCACGCCCCGTTCCATCTCGGCGGCGTGCGTCCGGCAGCCGCGCAGCAGCACCCGCGCGACCGCGCCGACGAACCGCGCGCCCAGCCGCCGTACCGGATCGAGTCCCGGCCGGTCCGCCACCGCGACCGCCGCGTCCAGGCCCCGGACGAAACGGCGGGCGGCCGCTATGTCGGGGTGTGCGGACGGTCCCGTGCCGGCGACGACCGGGGCCAGCACCGCCCGCAGCTCGGCGACCCGCATCCACCACAGGAACGGCGACCCTATGACCAGGACCGGCGGGGTGTCCGAGCGGTGCAGGCCCGGTACGGCCGGCCGGCCGTGCGCCGGGTGCGTCCGGTCCTCCAGCCAGCTGTCGCAGTCGGGGGTCAGCGCTATGCCCGACGGCACCGGGACGTCCAGGCGCCCCGCCAGGTCCCGCACCATCCCGTACAGGTCGGGGGCCGACGCCTCGGGTATCTCCACCGTCGGTGTCAGCGCCGGTCTGGCCCGCGCGATCACGACCGCGACCGCCGCCCAGGCCACCAGCACCACCGCCGCGAGGGCCGACACCACCCAGCGCGCGGCGTCCCAGCCGGCGCCGGACAGACGGCCCGTGGCGGCACCGGTCGACAGCACCACGGCGAAGGCGGCCGGCAGCAACGCCACGGCCAGCGCCCTGCTGCGGACCCGCAGCACGGCCAGGGCGTGGGCGTACGCCGCCCGCGCACCCCGCTCCTCACCCATCCCGAAACGAGTACCGGAATCGGACACGGCCGTACGTCACCCCCTTCTGCCCTGCGGCGGACTGCCTCGCGGCGGTGTTGGTCACTCCCCCACTGTGGCACCCGCCACTGACATCGCAATGCCGGTGGGCCAAGTGCCGGAACGCCTGCGCGGCACCCTAGTTGGGGCACCGGCAGGCGTCATCCGGATGGCTCAGCCGTCACTCGATGGAATGGCTTTGGGTAAAGGTGCGGACGGTTCAGCGAAGCGCGCGGTTGACTTCCCGGTTCACTCCCCGCTTCGCTACGGCGCTCACTCCCCGGCGGCCTTGCGCGCGATGTCCGTACGGTGCTGGGAGCCGTCGAGCCGGATGCGTCCGACCGCCGCGTACGCCCGTTCCCGGGCCTCGGCGAGGTCCTTCCCGGTCGCGGTGACGGACAGGACGCGGCCACCGGCGCTCACGACCGCGTCGCCGTCCCGCCTGGTCCCGGCGTGCAGGACGTACGCGTGCGGCGCGTCCTTCGCCGCGACCTCGTCCAGGCCCTCGATCGGGTCGCCGGTGCGCGGCGTGCCCGGGTAGTTGTGCGAGGCGACGACCACGGTGACGGCGGCGTCGTCGTGCCACGTCAGGGGCGGCTCGCTGTCGAGGGTGCCGTTGGCGGCGTGCAGCAGGACCCGGGCGAGCGGGGTACGGAGACGGGCGAGGACCACCTGGGTCTCCGGGTCGCCGAAGCGGGCGTTGAACTCGATGACGCGCACGCCGCGCGAGGTGATCGCGAGCCCCGCGTACAGCAGGCCCTGGAAGGGCGTACCGCGCCGGCGCAGTTCGTCCACGGTGGGCTGGAGGACGCTCGCCATGACCTCGTCGACCAGCTTGGGGTCGGCCCAGGGCAGCGGCGAGTAGGCGCCCATGCCGCCGGTGTTGGGGCCTTCGTCGTCGTCCAGCGCGCGCTTGAAGTCCTGGGCGGGGGTGAGCGGCAGCACCGTCGTGCCGTCGGTGATCGCGAAGAGGGAGACCTCGGGGCCGTCCAGGTACTCCTCGATGACCACGCGGTCGCAGGAGCGGGCGTGGGCCCGGGCCTGCTCGACGTCGTCGGTGACGACGACGCCCTTGCCGGCCGCGAGGCCGTCGTCCTTGACGACGTACGGGGCGCCGAAGGCGTCGAGCGCCTCGTCGATCTCTTCGTGGGTGGCGCAGACGTACGAGCGGGCCGTGGGGACGCCGGCGGCGGCCATCACGTCCTTGGCGAACGCCTTGGAGCCCTCCAGCCGCGCGGCCTCTTCGGAGGGGCCGAAGCAGGGGATGCCGGCCGACCGGACGGCGTCGGCGACACCCGCGACGAGCGGTGCCTCCGGTCCGACGACGACCAGGTCGGCCCCCAGACCGGTGGCGAGGCGGGCCACGGCCGCGCCGTCGAGGGCGTCGACCGGGTGAAGCTCGGCGACCTCCGCGATTCCGGCGTTGCCGGGCGCGCAGTGCAGAGCGGTGACGTCGGGATCGAGGGACAGTGAGCGGCACAGGGCGTGTTCGCGGGCGCCGCCGCCAATGACGAGGACCTTCACGCGAGCCAGAGTAGCCCGCGCGGCGGTGGGGCCTTTGTGCGGGCCGCCGAGGGCGCCGCCGCTACTCGTTCGTGTATTCCTCCACGACCGTCGCCCCGAGCTCGCGCACGATCAGCTCGTGACCGGAGAGCGCGGAGTCGACCAGGTCGGGGTCGTCGTCCTCCGGCATGTCGTCCTCGGGTCTCACCGGCTGCCGGGCCGCCGGGGCGCGCGCGGGCTCGGGCCCGGAGGAACCGGAGGGCGCCGCGGAGGACGGCCGGGGCGCCGGCGCCTGCGGTGCCTGCTGTACGGGGCCGGGGGCGGCCTGGGGCGCGGGCGGGCGGCCTCCACCGCCACCGCCGCCACCGCCGCCGCCGTAGCCACTGCCACCGCCACCGTAGCCGCCGCCTCCGGACGCGGGCGGGGGCGCTGAGCCGCCCGAGGGGTCGACGATCGCCTCGATCTTCCACTGGACGTTGAACTGCTCGGCGAGCGCCTGCCGCAGGACGTCCTCGCTGCCGCTGCTCGCGAAGTTGTCCCGGGCGCCGGCGTTGAGGAAGCCGAGCTGGAGGGTGGTGCCGTCGAAGCCGGCGACCTGGGCGTTCTGGCTGAGCAGGATCCAGGTGAAGCGGCGGCGGTTCTTGACCGCCTCCAGGATGTCCGGCCACATGTTCCGCACCTGGGCGGCGCCCTGGGCCGTCCCCGGCCCGGCGGCCGGTGCGGGCGCGGACGCGGACGCGGGCGCCGGGGCGGCCGGTGCCGGCGCGGGCACCGACGGCCCGGGCTGCGCCAGGCCGCCGGGACGGCCCGGCGCCGACGCCGAGGGCCAGGCGCCCGGCCGGCCGGCCGGCTCCTGGGCCCCGGGCGCGACGGCGGACGGCCACGCGCCGGGACGGGAAGCGGCGGGCGGCGCGGCGGGCGCGGGCTGCGCGGCGGCGGGCGCGGCCGCCGGGCCCGGCTCGGGCGCCGCCACCGGGTCGGGCGCGGGCACCTGGGCCGGCGCGGGTCCCGGAGCCGGGGCGTCGCCCGGGCCCCGTACCGCCGCACGAGCCGCGGCGGGTCCGCCGCCCGGCACGCCACCCGGCACGGCGGGCGGCACCTGGGCGTGGGCCTCGGGACCGGGCACGTACCCCATGGCGGGGCCCGGCCCCGTCGCCTGGAACGCGGCGCCCTGGACCACCGAGCCGCGCTCCAGCCGGTCCAGCCGGGCCAGCAGCGACCGCTCGTCGGTGAACGCGGCGGGCAGCAGCACGCGGGCGCAGATCAGCTCCAGCTGGAGCCTCGGCGAGGTGGCGCCCCGCATCTCGGTGAGCCCGGTGTTCACGATGTCGGCGGCCCGGCTGAGCTCGGCGGCGCCGAACACGGACGCCTGGGCCTGCATCCGCTCGATCACGTCGGCGGGCGCGTCGATGAGCCCCTTGTCGGCGGCGTCCGGCACCGCGGCCAGGATGACCAGGTCGCGCAGCCGCTCCAGCAGGTCGGTCACGAACCGCCGGGGGTCGTTGCCGCCCTCGATGACCCGGTCGACCACCTCGAACGCGGCGGCCCCGTCCCCGGCGGCGAAGGCGTCCACCACCGAGTCGAGCAGCGAGCTGTCCGTGTACCCGAGGAGCGCCGTGGCCATGGCGTACGTCACACCGTCCTCGGCGGCGCCGGCCAGCAGCTGGTCCATGACGGACATCGAGTCACGCACCGACCCGGCCCCGGCCCGCACGACGAGCGGCAGCACCCCGTCCTCGACGGGGATCCCCTCCTTGCCGCACACCTCGCCCAGGTACTCCCGGAGCGTCCCGGGCGGCACGAGCCGGAACGGGTAGTGGTGCGTCCGCGACCGGATGGTGCCGATGACCTTCTCGGGCTCGGTCGTCGCGAAGATGAACTTCAGGTGCTCCGGCGGCTCCTCGACCACCTTCAGCAGGGCGTTGAAGCCCGCCGAGGTGACCATGTGGGCCTCGTCGATGATGTAGATCTTGTACCGGCTGCTCGCCGGCCCGAAGAAGGCCTTCTCCCGCAGGTCACGGGCGTCGTCCACGCCACCGTGGGACGCGGCGTCGATCTCGATGACGTCGATCGAACCCGGCCCGTTCCTGGCCAGGTCCTGGCACGACTGGCACTCCCCGCAGGGGGTGGGCGTGGGACCTTGCTCACAGTTCAGGCAGCGGGCCAGGATCCTCGCGCTGGTCGTCTTGCCGCACCCGCGGGGCCCGCTGAACAGGTACGCGTGATTGACCCGGTTGTTCCGCAGGGCCTGCTGCAGCGGGTCGGTGACATGCTCCTGCCCGATGACCTCGGCGAAGGACTCGGGACGATAGCGGCGGTACAGCGCAAGGGACGACACCCTTACGACGATATCGGGCCCCACCGACAATCGACCCGGCCCACCGGGACCCCCGCCCCCCGACGCAAGCGCCCCTCACGCACCCGCCAGAGCCGACCTACCCTTGCTGCCTTCCGGCCCTGGGGGAGTTCAGTCAGATAGCGCCACGTGAGGGGCTGCGCCCAGCCTACCCGATGCCGTGACCCGCCGGGGCACCCCCGGTCACTCCGGACGCCATCGGCCGGCGGCCGGCGGAACGGGTTCGCGAGCACTCCTCAACGTCTTGTATTGTTTGCGGCGGAGGATTCGCCTAGTGGCCTAGGGCGCACGCTTGGAAAGCGTGTTGGGGGCAACCCCTCACGAGTTCGAATCTCGTATCCTCCGCCAGTGCCTCACCGGGCACGATGTCGAAGGGCCCCACCGTTCGCGGTGGGGCCCTTCGTCGTCTTCCGTCTCGGTCGAGGGAAAAGGGGCCGGCCCTTTGGTGTTCAGCCGGCGGGGGGCCCGGCCGTGGCGTCGAGGTCCTTGGCGTACAGGCCGATGGCGCGGCGGTACCGCTGGACCGAGGGGTCCCGGCTCGTGGTGGCGAGGAGGTCCAGCAGGATGCCCATGGCCTCGTGGTGGTCGCCCGTGTTGTGGAGCGCCATGGCCAGGAAGGTCCGCAGGCCGCCGTCGTCCGGGTACTCCGCGACGCCGCGGCGGAGGGTCTCGACGGCGCGGGCGTACTGGCCGAGTACCCGGTAGGTGCTGCCCAGGCCCAGGAGGGCGCCGCGGCGGTCCTCGTCGGGGAGGCCGGTGCCGGCGAGGCAGCGCTCGTAGAAGGGGACCGCCTCGGCCTCCAGGCCCAGCCGGTCGTGGACGCAGGCCGCGCGGTACTGCACGCGCGCGTCGTCCGGGTCGCGGGCGGCCAGGTCCAGCAGTTCGCGGCGGGTCTCTTCGAGCCCGTCGTCTTCCGTTGCGCTCATGCGCACATCGTCCCAGCACCGGGTTCCCGGGGTGCCGGAACCGTGAGGGAACGGATCGGGAAGCCCTCCCGCCAGACTCGCCGCAGTCGATCGAGGAGGCCGGCCCATGACGGACGACCCGTCCGACCATCCCCCGGACGCCCGGTCCGCGGAGCGCGTCCTGATGGTGCTGCCCTCGGACCGGCTCGTACGCACGGCCGCCGCGGCCGGATGCCGCGTGTGGTCGGTGTGGGACCCGGCACTGCGCGAGCGGGCCGACCTCGACGAGGTGGCCCGGCACTCCGAGCGGTTGCTGCTGGCCGACCTGGACGACGAGGCGGGGTTGCGCGCCCTCATCGCCCGTACCGCCCACGAGCACCGGGTGACCCATGTGATGCACCTCGGCGGCGGGCACGCGGTGGCCTCCGTCCTCGCGGAGGCCGAGGCCCTCGGGCTCGGCGCCAACCCCGCGGACGCGGTACGGACGCTCGGCGACCGGGGCGCGATGCGGGAGCTGCTGCGGGACTACCCCCGGCTTCGCGTACGGGCCGAGCGCGCCGCCGACGCGGCAGCGGTCCCGCGGGCCGTGGCGCGGTTCGGGGGAGCACCCGTCGTGGTCAAGTCCGCCCGGGCGGCGAGCCCGTGCGGCGCGACGCTGGTCCGGGGGCCGTACGGGTCGGCCGACTGGGAACGGGAAGCGGCGGCCCGCGACACCCCCGGGCCCTTCCTCGTCGAGGAGTACCTGCCCGGCCCGCAGTACGCCGTGGAGACCCTCAGCGTCGACGGGATGCACCAGGTCGTCGGTGTCACGGCCACCCGGACCACGGGCCCACCGCGTTTCGAGACGGTCTCCCACGTCCATCCCGCGCCGCTCGGCGACCGCGCCGAGGCGGAGATCCGGTCGGCGGTGTGCGCGCTGCTGGACCTCGCCGGATTCGAGAACGGCCCCACGCACACCACGGTGGTGCGGACACCGCACGGGACCCGCGTCCTGGCCGCCCGCGCGGGCCTCGGCGGGGACGGCATCCCCCTGCTCGTGGAGCTGGCCCGCGGCACCGACCTGGAGACGGAGTCGTTCCGTGCGCTCACCGGCGGGCTCCTGGCCCCGCCCACCCTCCGCCGCACCGCCATGGCCGGCTTCGTCAGGCTCCCCGCCGACCGCCCGCCCGGCACCCCCGCGACCGACGCGCTCCACGCCCTGCCGTACGTCCGCGCCGTGAACGTACGGAGCCGGCCCCCGAACTCACGTACAACCCCCGGGTCCTGCGCGCGGGTGGTCGTCGTGGGTGACGGGCCGCAGGAGGCGGCCCGGCGTCTGGCCACCGCGCGGCGGCTGTTGGGGGCGCCGTACGGGACGCGACCGGAAGCGGCACGCACCGCGTGACGCGTACGGGTCCGTGAAGGCGTACGGGCCCGTGGAACACAACCGACGCCGACCAGGGAAGTCAGCAGGACGCAACGAACCGGAGGACGGACCACAGGTGGACATTCGCCAGCTCACGACCTTCCAGAGGGCCGCCACGCTGCTCAGCTTCAGCCGGGCGGCGGCCGAACTCAACTACGCGCAGTCCAGCGTCACCGGACAGATCAGAGGTCTGGAGAACTCGCTGGGGGTGGAGCTGTTCGAGCGGCTCTCCGGCCGGCAGGTCCGGCTCACCCCGGCCGGCCGGCGTCTGCTTCCCTACGCCGAACGCCTGCTGTCCCTCGCCGACGAGGCGCGCGGCGCGACGGCCGGTCCGCCCGAGCCGTCCGGGCAACTGGTCATCGGCACCATGGAGACCCTCGCCACCTACCGGCTGCCACCCGTCCTGGAGTACTTCCACCACCGTTACCCCGGGCTCCAGTTGGTGCTCAGACCGGGCTCCGGGGCCGAGGTACTGCACGCGCTGCGGCAGGGCACGGTCGACATCGGCCTGCTGATGTCGGCGGAGACGCGGCACCGCGGAGTGGACAGCGAGGTCCTCGGTCCCGAGCCGCTCGTCGCGGTCACCGGTCCGGGCCACCCGCTGGCGGGGCGGGCGCGGGTCGGCTCGGCGGACCTGCGGGATGTGCCGGTGCTGGCTCCGGAGTCGGGGCGCGGCCACCGGCGGCTGCTGGAGACGGAGTCGCGCGGCCGGCCGGGCGCTCCCGTGCCGCTGCTGGAGTCCGGGACGGTCGAGTCGACCAAGCGGTGGGCCGCGGCCGGTCTCGGGGTGGGGCTGCTGCCCGCCGTCGCCGTTCGGGAGGACGTGGAGTCCGGCGCGCTCGTCGCTCTGGCCTGGACGCCGCCCTTCGAGGTGTTCACCCAGCTCGTCCGGCGTCCCCGTACCTCCCCGACCCGGGAAATGCGGCTCTTCGCCGAACAGGCCCGCGCTGTCCTCGCCGAGGACCAGGAAACCGCCGCGGCATGAACCACCAGGACTTTCCCGGCACCGGAAGCCGACCCATCGGAATGTCCGAATTCTGGATTGCCGTAAGCCGATGAGGAATTCATTGACCGGCATCCCACCGGCTGATGAAATCACATCATCAACACGGACCGCCCCTCACAGCGGAAATACCGTGACCGTGCTCGGCGAAAAAGGAGTCGACCATGAACGACAAGGCGATCACCACCACCGAGGCCCACCAGATGCTGACCGGCCTGTACGCCTCCGGTGCCCAGTTCGACGCCGACTGGAGCGGCGTGGACGACGAGACCATGGCGAAGCTCCGCGACGCCGCCGCCTCCGGCGACGAGGCCCTGCAGTCGCTGCTGACGAACCTGGCGTTCACCAAGTTCGAGGGCGCCGACCAGGCCGCTCGCCTCTCCGCCTCGCTGGCCGGCATCAAGCAGGCGGCCGTCGCGGAGATCTTCGACGAGCTCCCGACCACGTCCATCGAGGACCTGCGCGCCGCCGCCGAGGCGGCGGGCTACGAGGTCGAGATCCTCGCCTGACACGGCAGGGGCGGCACGGCCCCGTCCCGGACCTCGGCGTCCGGGACCGGGCCGCCCCGGAACCGCCCAACGGGCCCCCTCCGGCCCTTTCCGGCCACCGCCCCACCACCGGCCGACACGACGAAAGAAAGAGGGACATTGTGAACGGGTCGTTCTCCATTGATGGACTGCGCTGGCAGGAAAACTGGCGGATCGAGAACGGGAACGATTCCTATGTCGTCCCCTTTCCGACGCTGCGGCCGGCGACTCTCGTATTCCACGGCGAAACCAAATTCAGCTATGGACATTACGGTATCCACCTCGGCCAGGCGGACGTCCTGACCTTCCTCGGTCCGAGCACCGGAACGGTCACCGGACACTTCATCGACTGCCGCGAGGGCTCCCCGACGGCCGGTGTCAGGGAGGAGCACACCTGGGCCCCCGGTTCCGCCCGGGCGCTTTACATCCCGCCGGGCGTGGCCCACACGTTCGACGGCCTGGAGTACGTCAACACCATCAACTCGTACGAGCTCTTCCTGCCCGATCCGGAGGAATGGGTGCACGGCACCCTCGACTGGCAGCCCGACGCGGACATCATCAACCTCCCGCTGGACGTCGCCGACGAGGACCTGCCGCTCTACAAGCCCAACTCCCACCCGGCGAGCGAACTCTGGTACGACATGGTCGCCGCCCAGCAGCGCGCCATGATCCCCAAGGTGGCGTACGAGTACCCCGTCACGCGCGACGTGCGGCTGGCCGACGGCACGGTCCGCCGTGTGGAACTGCGCCGGCTCCTCCAGCGCGACGAGCGGAAGAACTGGGATCCCCTGGCCGAGGTGTTCGGCGTCGGATGGGTGCGGCACCCGGTGATCTCCTCCGGCCCTGAGTCCGGCTTCTCCGCCCTCCTGGACCGGCACCCGCTCTACTTCATCGACCACGGCGAGACCGGCTACACCCACGACGCGTACGGGATCCACCTGGGCCAGGAGGACCGGCTGACCTTCGCCGGGCCCCGCGACCAGGAGGTCACCCTCCACCTCATCGACACGCGGGTGGACTCGCCGACGTACGGGGCCGACGTCGCCTACCGGTTCTTCCCCGACCCCGAGCGCTACCTGCTGATCCCGCCGGGAGTCGGCCACGCCTTCGAGCACCTGGAGAACGTCTACACGATCAACCGGCCGCGCACCCTCCTGCCCGAGGACGGGAGCGAGTACCAGCCGGGCAACGACGTCATCGACTGGCCGGTCCCCAAGCGCCCGATCCCGTCCCTGCGGGCAAACACCGTGCCGGCGGGCCGCGAGTACTACGAGGCAAGGGTCGCCGACCAGAAGCAGTTGCGGGAGATGCCGGTCACCCACTCCACACCGTCCGTGATGATGATCAAAGGCCGGGACGGCAAGGAGATCCGGGTCGCCCTGCGCAGGAAGGTCTCCGCCGCCTCCTGACCCCGGCCCCTGCCCGGGCCGGTCCTCCTTCCCCCTCCCACGACCGTGAGCGCGGCCGCCGCGACGACGCCGGCCGCGTCCACGGCGCCACGCGTTGCCCCGTCCTCGCCCCCCGCCCTACCGGAGTTGGGAATCCGATGCTGTCCCTGTCCACGTCACTGGCGCCCTTGCGGCACCGGAACTACCGCCTGCTCTTCATCTCCTTCGTCATCAGCATGCTCGGGGACGGCGTCTGGCTGGTCGCCCTGCCGTGGGTCGCGATGGAGCTGGGCGGCAACAGCTCCGACCTGGCGATGGTGGTGGGCGCCGAGTCCGTCGGCCTCATCTCCTGCGTGCTGGTCGGGGGCGCGCTCGCCGACCGGTACCCGCGCAAGCTGGTCATCGGCTGGTCGTACGCGGCCGCCTTCACCGTGCTCGCCGCACTCGCGGTCGTCCACCTGACGGGCAGTCTGCAGATCTGGCAGCTGGTCGGCGCGGCCTTCGTCCTGGGCGCCGCCGCGGCGATCAGCGGCCCGGCGTCGGACGCCTTCACCCCCGACCTGGTGCCGAAGGACGACCTGCACGCGGCCAACGCGATGGAGTCGGTCGTCCGGTCCCTGGCCGTCCGCATGGTCGGCCCGGCGGTCGGCGGGCTGCTCATCTCGCTGATCGACGCGCTCAGCATCATCGTGCTGAACGCGGTCAGCTTCGGTGCCGCGGCCATGTGCGTGGCGATGATCGTGGTGCCCCGGTCGGCCGGCGCCGCCGAGGAAGGGGACGCGACGGCCGAGGCGGACGGTGTCCCGTACCGCGAGGCGCTGCGCTACCTGTTCGGCGAGCGCTGGCTGTGGGTCCTGATCGTCTGGTCCGGCGTGGTCCTGCTCCTCCAGTCGGGGCCGCGACAGATCCTGCTGCCGTTCGTCATCCACAACGACCTGGGTGGCGACGCCCGTGATTACGGCACGCTCATCGCGGTCACCGGTATCGCCGCGGTGGTCGGATCGCTGGTGCTCGCCTCGCGCAAGCCGCCCCGTGACTACCCGCGCCGGATGCTGCTCGCCTGGACGGCCGGTGCCGCCCCGCTCGCGCTGATGGTGTTCGTACCGTCCTTCTGGATGCTGCTGCCACTGGGCGCCATGTACGGCTTCTTCTCGACCGTCGGCAACGTGTACTGGTCCACGCTGGTGCAGACCTCCGTGCCCAGTGCCGTCCGGGGCCGGGTCATCAGCATCGACTGGCTGGGCTCCCTGGCGCTCGTCCCGCTGTCGGCGGTGCTGGCCGGCCTGAGCCCGGACCGCGACTTCATGGTCTGGCTGTTCGTGCTCGGCGGCGTACTCCCCGTCCTGCTGACGCTGGCCACCGTGCGGTGGGTCGACCTGCGGGCACCGCGCCCCGACGGGCCGGACGCGGACGGCGGTGCGCAGGACCACGGCACGGCGGCGGCCGGCGGTACGGCGGGCCCGCGGGAGGAGAAGGAGCGGGCGACCGCGCCGACCCCTTCCTGACCGGCCTTTCCCGAGCGGCCCTCCTGACGTACGGGCGGCCGCTCGGTACCGTCCCCCGAGAAGACGGGGGAAGGGAAGGGGACGGCTTCGGGAACCCCCACCACCAGTATCGGAAGGACCAAGAGCAACCGGACGGACTGATCCAAGGGGTGGGACATGCACAGCAGGGTGGCCAGGGTGACCGGAGTACTCGCCATGGTGTTCGCGATCGCGCTGGGGGGCGCGGCCACGGCGGCGCACACGGGCCGGGCGCCCGGCGGCACGACCACGGTGGTCGCGGGTGACGAGGGGCCGTCGACCCCCAAGCCCGGCGTGCCCGTCGTCATCACGGGGGTCCCCCCCAGGGCCTGAACCGCCGCGGGGGCCCGGCCCCGCCCCGGCCGGCCGGGGACTCGTCAGGCCCAGGCGCGGTGGGTGGCCGGTACGCCCAGGTCGTCGAAGAGCGCGTCGGCCTCGCGGCGGTGCTCCTGCGCCGCCCGGGCGTCCCCCGCCTCCTCGGCGGCGCGGGCCAGACCCGCCAGGGCGCAGGCGGCCTCCACCCGGTAGCCGAGTTCCGTGCAGCGCCGCAGGGCGCTCGTGTGCAGTCGCAGGGCCCCGGCCGGGTCGCCGCTCCGGCGGTGGACCCGGCCCACGATGTTCTCGACCTCGGCGGACCTGAGCCTCGCCCCGGAGCGGGCGACGACGTCCAGGGCCCGGTCCGCGTCCGTCAGGGCGCGCACTCCGTCGCCGAGGAACTGCCGGGCCTCCGCCGCGAACGCCAGCGCCAGGGCGTGGTTCTCCGACCTGCGGGTCTCGTCACCGAGCGCCAGGGCCCGTTCGAGGGTGCCGAGCGCCTCCCGGACGTCACCGGTGGCGAGGCTGGTGGCCGCCAGTTCGATCAGGGCCATCTTCTCGTTGTCGTACGAGCCGATCCGCCGGTTGATGAGCACCGCCCGTCGTGCCGCCCCCGTGGCCTCGGGGAATCGGCCGAGCCAGCGGTAGACGGGGCTGAGGTTGGTCCAGCTCTCGGCCTCGCCGACCTCGTCCCCGCTCTCCTTGCGCAGCACCACCGCCCGTTCCAGGTGGCGCAGCGCGGTGTCGACGTCCCCGAGCGCGCTGTGCAGCAGGCCCAGCCTGCCGACGCTGATGGCCTCGTGCTGCCGGTCGCCGGACCGCCGGGAGATCTCCAGCGCCTCGGAGGCGGCGGCCACACCGTCGGTGAACCGGCCGAGCCTCCAGTGGGCCACGGCCAGGTTGTTCAGACTCAGGCTCACCAGCGTCGGGTCGCCCAGGCGGCGCGCGGCGCGGACGGCGGCGACGCCCTGCGCCGCCTGCTCCTCGACTCGGCTGCGCGTGTAGAAGTAGAAGGCGAGGTTCCGGGAGAGGTGCAGGACACACCGCTGGTCCGCGACGTCTCCGGCCCGGTCCAGGGCGAGCCGGATCGCGTGCCGCTCCCGGTCGAACCAGGCCAGCGCCTCGTGGGCGCCGGGGAACGGGGGCAGCTCCGTCGGCACGGTGGCACCCGTCGCGTACCGCAGCCGGTCGGGGTACAGCACCTCGCACGCGGCCTCCGTCGCGGCCAGGTAGTACGGCAGGAGGCGCTCGGCCACGACGCCGACACCGTCTCCGTCCCCGTCCCCGTTCCCGCCCGTCTGACCGTTCCCGTCCGCCTGACCGGCTCCGCCCGCTCCGCCGCTCCCTTCGCTCCCGTGGACCCGGAGCGACCGGGCGAAGCTGCGCACCAGGTCGTGGAAGCTGTACAGCTCCTCCGTGTGCTGTTGGAGGAGGTGGACGTCCAGCAGGTGTTCCAGTACGTCCTCCACTTCACGGGCCGGTGTACCCGCCAGCGCCGCCGCCGACCAGATGTCGATCTCGGCGCCGGGGTGCTGTCCCAGGAGCTGGAACACGGCCCGCTGCCGGGCCCCCAGTGACTGGTACGACAGTTCCAGCGCGGCCGTGACGCTGCGCTGCCCGGCGCTCAGCTCGTCCAGCCGCCGCGTCTCGTGCCGGAGCCGCTCGACCAGGTGGCGCACCGTCCACCGGGGCCGGTTGCGCAACCGGGCCGCCGCGATGCGCAGTGCGAGGGGCAGCCCGGCACACAGCTCGGCCAGTTCGGCCACCGCCTCCGGTTCGGCGGCCGTACGCGCGGCGCCGAGGGTCTCGGCGAGGAGCGCCGCGCTGTCCCCGGGCGCCAGCATGCCGATGGAGAACCATTCGGCGCCGTCGAGGTCCACCAGCCGGGCCCGGCTGGTGACCAGCACCAGGCAGCCCGGGGACGCGGGTAGCAGCGGCAGCACCTGCGCGGTGTCGGCGGCGTTGTCCAGCAGGACCAGGACCCGCTTGCCCGCCAGCGCCGCCCGCCACACCCGGGCACGCTCCTGCACGCCGTCCGGGAGGGGCAGGTCGGAGGGGCCCAGCCCCCGCAGCAGACTCTCCAGGGCCGCACCCGGCTCGAACGGGCTCTCGCCGGGGGTGAAGCCGCGCAGGTCGATGTGGAGCTGGCCGTCGGGGTAGTACGGCGCGAGCCGGTGGGCGGCGTGCACGGCGAGCGCCGTCTTCCCGGAGCCGCCCATTCCGTCGATCGCGATGACGCGCGTCGACTCGCCGCCGGGACGGCGGGCGTGGGCGAGCAGCGACTCCAGTTCCTCGTCGCGGCCGGTGAAGTCGGGCAGGTCGTACGGGAGTGCGCGGATGCCCTGCCCGTGCGCCGGGTCGGGAGCGGCGAAGGGCGCTGCTCCGGCGCCCGTCCCGCCGCGCCCGCCGTCCGGGGCCGCCACCTCCCGCACGGGCCCGCCGTCCGTGTCCGGATCCGCGGGCCCCGGAGACTCCCCCAAACCCGCCGCGTCCGGGCCCGTGCCGCCGCCCGTGCCCGCCGCCGGAGTGCCCGGTGCGCGTACGGGCACGCGTACCGCTACGGCGGGATCGGCGGTCCGGTCGGGCGCGGCGAGCGCCGGGTCCTCCCGCAGCATCCGCTCGTGCAGCGCCACCAGCCGCGACCCGGGGTCGATGCCCAGTTCCTCCGCGAGCAGCGCCCGCCCCGCGCGGAACTCCTCCAGGGCCTCCGCGCCCCGCCCCGCCCGGTACAGGGCGAGCATCAGGTGCCCGCGCAGGGCCTCCCGCAGCGGGTGCTGCGACACGAGCCCACGCAGATCGCCGACCAGTTCATCGGCCTCCCCCAGGCCGAGGCGCAGTGCGTAGTACTGCTCGGCCGCCGCCAGTCGGCGTTCTTCCCAGACGGCCGCCGCCGCCTCGATCACCCTGCCGCCGCGCCCCGCCATGACCGGCCCCCGCCACAGCGCCAGCGCCCGGCCCAGGGTGTCGGCGGCCTCCTGGTGTCCGCCGAGCGTGACCGCCTCCCGTGCCGCGCGCAGCGCGTCGGCGAACTCGGCCAGGTCCAGTTCGTACCCGGATCCCTCGACGCGGTACCCCGGCCCGTCCGTGACGATGACCCCCGCGCCACCCGGAATGCGCCGGCGCAGATCGGACACCGCCTTGCGCACCTGGTGCCCCGCGCTGGAAGGCGGCGCCTCGTCCCAGGCCGCCTCGACGAGCCGTGCGACGGGAACGACCCTGCCGTGCTCCAGGAGAAGGGTGCCGAGGATGCGCTCCTGGATCACGCCGCCGAGTCGCAGCCGCTCCCCGGCGCACCAGGCCTCCACCGTGCCGAGGACGTGAAACCGCACTCCTGCCCCGAAACCCACGCGCGCCCCCTTTCCTGGTGCGGCGATCCTAGTCTCGCGGCCCTCCAGAGCAATGGCTTCTGCCAGCCTGATCAGCGGAAATGAGCCGCGGGCGGGGACGGGGAGCCGGCCTCCGGGGTCACGCCCCGCCGTCCGCCGTCCGCCGTCCGGCGCGTACGGCGACGAGCGCGCCGGTTCCCGCGGCCGCCGCCGCGCCGGCGAGGGCGGCGGCGGGCAGGGCGGAGGCGGGGCCCGTGTCGGCGAGGGTGCCCGCGGCGGAGCCGGCCGGCCGGGCCGAGGCCGAGCCCCGCGCTCCGGGAGGGGCCGGGGAGGCCGCCCGGGTGGCGGTCGGGACGGCGAGGGGAGCCCCGGCGACGACGTCGAAGCCGTACTCCGGCTCCATCGGGGAGGGGGTGGCGACGTCGTCCGCCGCCGGCCGGCCCGGGGGCGGGGCCTGCGGCCGGCGGGCCGCCGGAGCGGTGTGGGCGAACGCCGGAGTGACGGTGATCAGTACGGCGTACGCGGTCACGGCGGCGACGGCGACGGTCGCGAACAGACGGCGGATCTTCGCGGCGGCCCTCTGGTCCGGTCGGAAGGTTCGGGAAACCGCGGTGATCGTATGACCGGATTCCCGGGTGGGGAGGGTGGCTTCCCTCGATCGGGTGCGCACCGGCTCACGGGCGGGCGACGGATGCGGCCAACGGGCCCAGTCGCCCGCCCGGGACCGGGCGTTCCTCCACGACGCTGGAAGAGGCCGGTGGACGGGGCGCCGGACGGACGCCCGCGCTGGTCGAGGCAGCGACCGTGAGGAGCGGCGTCATGAAGTACCTGATGATGGTGCAGGGCACCCAGGCGGACTACGACGCGATGACCGGCAGGCCCTCCAGGGACAGTCCCGCCTGGACCGAGGAGGACATCGAGACGATGTTCGCCTTCATGCGGGAGGTCAACGACGAGCTCGCCGAGAACGGTGAGCTGGTCGACGGCCAGGGCCTCGCCGAACCCCGGAAGACCCGGTTCGTCAGCCTCGGCGAGGACGGCCGGCCGGTCGTCACGGACGACCCGTACGGGCAGACCGAGCGGCTGCTGGCCGGGTACTGGGTGCTCGACTGCGCGAGCCTGGAGCGCGTCACCGAGATCGCGGCGCGCGTCGCCCGCTGCCCGCAGCCCGAGGGCGCGCCCGAGTACCCGGTCGTCATCCGGCCCATCGCGGAGAGCGGCGAGGAACTCACCACCTGAGCCGGCGCGCTCGGCCCGGATGCGGCGCGGGGCCGGCGGGCACCGGCGGCCCCGCCGGCACCGGCGACCGGCCGGCCCGGCGGCTCCGCCGTGCGGCCCGCCGGGACCGGCGCGATCATCGAACCATGACGACCACGATCCACCTCGCCCAGCAACCGGAGGCCGACGAGCTGCTCGGCCGCAGCCCGCTGGCCGCGCTCGTCGGCATGCTCCTGGACCAGCAGGTCCCCATGGAGTGGGCGTTCTCCGGCCCGTACACGATCGCGCGGCGCATGGACGCCGACGATCTGGACGCGCACGAGATCGCGGCGTACGACCCGGAGGCCTTCGTCGCCCTCCTGTCCGCGAAGCCGGCGGTGCACCGCTACCCCGGCTCGATGGCCAGGCGGGTGCAGCAGCTGTGCCGGTACCTGGTGGACGAGTACGGCGGTGACGCGAGCTCCGTCTGGTCGGACGCCGCCTCCGGCGCGGAGCTGCTGGACCGGCTGCTCGCCCTGCCCGGGTTCGGCAGGCAGAAGGCGCAGATCTTCCTGGCACTGCTGGGCAAGCGGTACGGCGTACGGCCCGAGGGCTGGCGGGAGGCGGCGGGCGCGTACGGCGAGGAGGGCGCGTACCGCTCGGCCGCCGACATCACCGGACCGGAGTCGCTCGCCAAGGTCCGCGCGTACAAACAGGAGGCCAAGCGCGCCGCCAAGGCCGCCAAGAGCGCCGAACCGGCCAGGAGCGCCAAGACCGCCCAGGACGCCGAATCGGCCACCGACGCAGGATCTTCGGCGGCGGAGTGACATGTTCCGTTGCCAATCGTACGGAATATCACGTGAGTTACGGCACATCTGTTCACAGGAGCGTGGGAGATCGCTAGCTTCCCTTAAACCTCGTTCGCACCGGGAAGGACCTCTGTGAACGCATCCCACCGCAGAGCCGTGGCCACCCTGGCCGCAGCCGCACTCGCGACCCCGCTCCTGCTGGCTTCCGCCTCCCCCGCTTCCGCCGGCCGGCACGACCCCGGCGCCGAAGCGGCCAAGGACGCCGCCAAGCTGTCCAAGAAGCTGGTGCGGGAGGCGTCCGGCAAGGACGCCTACAAGCACCTGGAGAAGTTCCAGCAGATAGCCGACTCGGCCGACGGCCACCGGGCGGCCGGCTCGCTCGGACACGACGCCTCGGCCGCGTACGTGTATCAGCAGTTGAAGAAGGCCGGCTACCAGGTCTCGTACCAGAAGTTCGAGTTCATCTACACCCAGACCCAGGCGGAGAAGCTCTCGGTCGTCTCGCCGTCGCCGCGGGACGTCACCATCGGGGCGATGACGTACACCAAGTCGACCCCGGTCGGCGGGGTGAGGGCCGGCCTCGCCGCCGTCCCGGCCCCCGCCGCCGACACGACGCCCGGCTGCGAGGCCGCCGACTACGCGTCCGGCACCTTCACCGGCAAGATCGCCCTCATCAAGCGCGGCGGCTGCACCTTCGCCGACAAGCAGGCCCAGGCCGCCGCGGCGGGCGCGATCGGCGCCATCGTCTACAACAACGTCCCCGGCTCCCTCGGCGGCACCCTGGGCGACCCGGCGGCCGGCAAGATCCCGACCGGTGGCATATCGCAGGCCGACGGCGAGAAGTTCGTGGCCGACCTGGCCAAGGGCCCGGTCGAGGTCAACTTCGAGATCCGCCAGCTTCAGGAGAAGCGGACCACCAACAACGTCATCGCGGAGACCGCGCGCGGCAACGCCGCCAACACCGTGATGCTCGGCGCGCACCTCGACTCGGTGACGGCCGGCCCCGGCATCAACGACAACGGCTCCGGCTCCGCCGGTCTGCTGGAAGTCGCCCTGGACCTCGCCAAGTCCAAGGAGAAGCCCACCAACAAGGTGCGCTTCGCCTGGTGGTCCGCGGAGGAGAACGGCCTGCTCGGCTCCGAGCACTACGTCGCGAACCTCAGCGAGCTGGACCGCAAGGAGCTCAAGCTCTACCTGAACTTCGACATGATCGCGTCGCCGAACTACGGACTGTTCGTGTACGACGGCGACGACTCCGACGCCGTCGGCGCGCCCGCCGGTCCGGCCGGCTCGGCGCAGATCGAGCGCGACATCAACGAGTTCATGGACAAGCAGGGCCGCCCGCACGAGGGCACCGACTTCACCGGCCGCTCGGACTACGGCCCGTTCATCGAGGTCGGCATCCCGTCCGGTGGCACGTTCACCGGCGCCGAGGGCCTCAAGACCGCGAAGCAGGCGGAGAAGTTCGGCGGCACGGCCGGAGCCGCGTACGACGCGTGCTACCACGCCAAGTGCGACGACATCAAGAACATCAACATGACGGCGTTCGACGCCAACATCGACGTCATCGCCAACGCCGTGGGCGTCTACGCCCACGACCTCAGCTCGCTGCGCAAGCCGGTCGTCACCGTCCCCACGGACGGCGACGCGGGCAGCGGCGGCGGCCTGCACGACGGCCACGACCACGACGTGACCGAGTAGGGCCCCCGGCAGGACACGGGCAGGCCGGGCAACACGCCCGGGACGGCGCGCCACGGGTCACCCCCGTGGCGCGCCGTCCCGCGCTCCGCCCGTACGCGCGCCCCGCCCCGGTGACCCACCGGGGCGCCGCCCCGCCCCTCCCCGCGTGACCCGTCACACCCGGCCCGCACCGGCCCCCCGGCCGGCCCCGCCCGCCGACCGGCACCACCGCCGCACCCCCACCTGTCCCGGTTCGCGGAAAATCCAATCGCAGCGCACCGGCGTCGCGTGGCTGCGCCAGGAGCCGCTCGCCCGGTAGGCTTTCCGTGTGATCTTCAAGCGCATCGGTAACGGGCGGCCGTATCCCGACCACGGCCGGGAAAGCACCCGGCAGTGGGCGGATGTCGCGCCGCGCCCGGTCCGCCTCGATCAGCTCGTGACCACCAAGGGCCAGCTGGATCTGGAGACGCTCCTCGCCGAGGACTCGACGTTCTACGGCGACCTCTTCGCGCACGTCGTGAAGTGGCAGGGCGACCTCTACCTCGAGGACGGACTGCACCGCGCCGTGCGCGCGGCCCTTCAGCAGCGCCAGGTGCTCCACGCCCGCGTGCTCGAGCTGGACTGAGCGGACCCACCCGGCGACGTCAGCCTTTCGGGCCCTTTACCACCCGTCCGGCCCCATCCGCTGATCCTTTAGTAGGCATAGTCACCGGGCCGCATTACGCTGCGCTCATGAGCATGCTCACTCCCCCCGGTATGGGCGGAAAGTACCGCATCACGGGTAATGCCTACCCGCGCATGCGCCGCCCCCGACGACGCGGCCGGATCGTCGTCACGGCCCTCGCCGCAGTGGTCGCCCTCGGCCTGGCCGGCTGGGGGACGCTGCAGCTCATCGACGTCTTCGGCGGCGGCTCGGGCGACATCCGGGCGCGCACCGCGGCGGGCCCCGGCTGCAAGCCGCGGAAGAACCCGGTCACCCCGGTCCACGTACCGCTCAGGCCGGCGCAGATCACGGTGAACGTCTACAACGCGACCCCCCGGGCGGGCCTCGCCAAGTCGACCGCCGACGAGCTGAAGAAGCGCGGCTTCGCCATCGGCAAGGTGGGCAACGCCCCGGCCGCCTACGACAAGAAGGTCCCCGGCCCCGGCATGCTGCTGGGCGCCACCGGGGCCCGGGAGAACGCGTTCCCCGTGCTGAGCACGCAGCTCAAGGGCGCCACGCTCAAGATGGACGCCCGCGCGACGGCGGACGTGGACCTGATCATCGGCACCGCCTTCAAGACCCTCGCACCGCCGAAGGACGCGACCGCGGCCCTGGCCGCCCTGGCCAAGCCCGCGCCCGCGCCCTCCGGGAAGTGCTGAGCGGTACCGCGAACCGCTAGTCGGCCGTTCCGTACATCCGGTCGCCCGCGTCGCCCAGACCCGGCACGATGTAACCGTGCTCGTTGAGGCGCTCGTCGACCGAGGCCGTCACGACCGTCACCGGCGTACCCGCCAGCTCGCGCTCCATGACCTCGACGCCCTCGGGCGCCGCCAGCAGCACGACCGCCGTCACGTCGTCCGCGCCGCGCTTGATCAGCTCCTGGATCGCGGCGACCAGCGTGCCGCCCGTGGCCAGCATCGGGTCCAGGACGTACACCTGGCGCCCGGAGAGGTCCTCCGGCATGCGCGTGGCGTACGTGGACGCCTCGAGCGTCTCCTCGTTGCGGATCATCCCCAGGAAGCCCACCTCGGCGGTCGGCAGCAGCCGCACCATGCCGTCGAGCATGCCCAGGCCGGCCCGCAGGATCGGCACCACGAGCGGCTTGGGGCTCGACAGCTTCACGCCGGTCGTCCGGGTCACCGGGGTCTCGATGTCGACCTGCTCGGTGCGCACGTCCCGGGTGGCCTCGTACGCGAGCAGGGTGACCAGCTCGTCGGCGAGCCGCCGGAAGGTCGGGGAGTCGGTGCGCCTGTCGCGCAGCGTGGTGAGTTTGTGCGCCACCAGCGGGTGGTCGACGACGTGGATCCGCATGTCCTCAACAGTAGCCGCACTGGCATCAACCCCCGCCGCTGAGGGAAGGTGGGGTGGACGGACCCAGCCTGGGGGTGGTCGCGATGCCGGAGCCGGAAGAGCCGGAGCGGAAGCAGGACGGCCGGGCGCAGGACCGTCTGGAGAGCGATGCCGAGCGCAGGCGGCGGCGCGCCCAGTTCCTGCGGGAGCTGAACGAGGCGAAGGCGCTGCGCGACCGCGTCCAGCCGCGCCGGGCGAGGGCCGCGAGGATGCGCCAGCAGATGCGCATGCGCACGTTCCGCTGGTGAGCGGCCGGGGGCGCGGGCGGGGATCCGCCGGGGGCCGGGCGGCGGGCCGCTGGTGACACGGACCGGGTGCCGGGCTCAGACTGGTGCACGACGCAAGAGCGGAACACCTCTCCTGAGGGCCTTGTATCTGCCACGATGCCGAGTGGGCGGGGCATTCAGGAGCGTGCCGCCCGATCGTCACACCTCTGATCAGTGGGAGAGTCACGGTGTACTTCGCCGCACTGCTCGCGCGCACCGAAGACGGGTGGGAAGCGAGCGACACAGAGCTCGACGATGTGGAGACCTTGTCGGATCTGACCGAGCTGGCCCGTGATGCCTCGGTGGACGACGACACAGTGATCGTCTTCATCGAGCAGGAGGACACATGGTTCGGCATCGTCCGCGTGGAGGGTGAGGACGACCCTCGCATCTACGTCTCCGACGGAGCGGCCGCCGCCCGCTCCTCGTACGGGGAGATCCTCACCAAGGAGCTGCTGGGCGACGACCAGGAGGACGACGGCCCCGACCTGGACGCGCTGGACCTCGACGGCACCGAGGACGGGGAGCCGGACGAGGACGACGACGAGGAGGAGGAATCGGTGGTGGCGGCCGAGGTGGTGCCCGCGGAGCCGGTCGGCGACCGGCTGATCCTGGCCGACCTCGGCCTGTCCGAGAGGGAACTGATGGCGCTCGACACCGACGCGCTGTCCGAGATCGCGGACGCGCTCGGCGCCGCGGAGGTGCTGGAGGCCGTCCGCTAGTGCGTCCGGCCACGACACCCCCGCCCACCGCGACCGATCCCGTCCGGGAGCCGTGGCGGGCCCCGATGCGCCGCGCGCTGGAGGAGGCCGGGCGGGCCGCGCGGGCCGGCGACGTGCCGGTCGGCGCGGTCGTCCTGTCCCCGGACGGCGCGGTGCTCGCCACCGGTCACAACGAGCGCGAGGTGACGGGCGACCCGACCGCGCACGCCGAGGTGCTGGCGCTGCGCCGGGCCGCCGAGGCTCACGGGGAGTGGCGGCTGACGGGCTGCACGCTGGTGGTCACGCTGGAGCCGTGCGTGATGTGCGCGGGCGCCCTGGTCCAGTCCCGGGTGGACCGGTTGGTGTTCGGGGCGCTGGACGAGAAGGCGGGCGCCGTCGGCTCGCTGTGGGACCTCGTACGGGACCGGCGGCTCAACCACCGGCCGGAGGTCGTCCAGGGAGTGCTGGCGGAGGAGTGCGCGGACCTCCTCACCCGTTTCTTCCGCGACCGCTGACAACGGATTTCTTCGTAGCGGCCCCCTTGGGCTAAGCTCTCTCTCGGTAGCGTGTCCGAGCGGCCGAAGGAGCTCGCCTCGAAAGCGAGTGTGGCGCAAGTCACCGAGGGTTCAAATCCCTCCGCTACCGCTCTTGTGTGAAGGGCCCCGACGCCTCGGCGTCGGGGCCCTTCGCGCGTGCCGGGCGCGGCATCCCGAGCGCGGCGCGAGCGGGAGGCACCGCCCCGGGGGCCCTCGCGGGGACCGGCAAAGGGCCCGGTATGACGGGACCTTGACTCTTGGACGCTCGGTTAGACTCACCCGACCGCCGAGGGGATCACAGGGGAGACGGGGAGACCGCGTCGATGGTGCAGGCAAGGAAGATCACGCTGTACGTGGTCGTCGTCTTCGTGCTGTACACGATCATCAACTCACCCCAGCGCGCCGCCGACCTCGTGGGGGTAGGGTTCGAGGGCATTTCGAGCGCCGCGCAGGGCGTCGGCGACTTCATGACCGAGCTCGTCAACTAGGAGTCCGCCGTGATCCGCCACCTGGTCCTCTTCAAGCTCGCCGACGGGGTGCGGCGCGACGAGCCGCGCGTCACCGAGGCCGTGAAGGCGTTCGAGGAGCTGGGCGGGATCGTCCCGGAGCTGGAGTTCTGGGAATGCGCCTGGAACATCACCGACCGGGACATCGCGTACGACTTCGCCATCAACTCGGCGGTGGCCGACAAGGACGCGCTGAAGCGCTACATCGAGCACCCCGCCCATCAGGCCGCCGCCGGACAGTGGCGCGAGTTCGCCACATGGGTGATCGCCGACTACGAGTTCTGAGCCGTACGCCGGCACCCGGCGCCTGACGGAACGTGAGCCCCGCACCCTACGGTGCGGGGTTTTTCGCGCTGTACGGCGACAACACGACGTTATCAGGTGCTTGCACACAGTGGACATGTCTTGTGATGCTATGACCGCTTTTGACGGATGAGTTGACCGTTATTGACCGCGAGACCGATCGTGAAGGGGTGGCGTGAACGTGCCGGCCAGTACGACGCCTCAACAGGTGCCGCCCCAGAACGAACCGGAGGCCCGCACCGCGGCACAGGGGCGGGCCGCCGACACCCGTGCGCTCACCCAGGTGCTGTTCGGCCAGCTCAAGACGCTGGAACCCGGCACCCCGGAACACACCCGGGTGCGTGGGGCGCTGATCGAGGCGAACCTCCCGCTGGTGCGGTACGCCGCCGCCCGCTTCCGGTCCCGCAACGAACCGATGGAGGACGTCGTCCAGGTCGGCACGATCGGCCTGATCAACGCGATCGACCGGTTCGACCCGGACCGCGGGGTGCAGTTCCCGACGTTCGCGATGCCGACCGTCGTCGGGGAGATCAAGCGGTACTTCCGGGACAACGTGCGGACCGTCCACGTACCGCGCCGGCTGCACGAACTGTGGGTGCAGGTCAACGGTGCGACGGAGGACCTGACGACCGCTCACGGCAGATCCCCGACGACCGCCGAGATCGCCGAGCGGCTGAAGATCTCCGAGGACGAGGTGCTGTCCTGCATCGAGGCCGGCCGCTCGTACCACGCCACCTCCCTGGAGGCGGCCCAGGAGGGCGACGGCATGCCGGGCCTCCTCGACCGGCTCGGCTACGAGGACCCGGCGCTGGCCGGGGTCGAGCACCGCGACCTGGTCCGCCACCTCCTCGTCCAGTTGCCCGAGCGGGAGCAGCGGATCCTGATGCTGCGGTACTACAGCAACCTGACGCAGTCCCAGATCAGTCAGGAACTGGGCGTCTCGCAGATGCACGTGTCACGGCTCCTGGCCCGCAGTTTTGCCCGACTGAGATCCGCAAATCGAATCGATGCGTAACCTGATCGGGTAGACCCTTTCAGCCCAGAAGCGGGGGCCCAAAAGCCCCACACCCACAGCTTCCTGGGCATACTTGCCGCATTCTTGTCGACAAGTCACTACAGCGCGTTGCCGACATGTGACATTCTGCTGGAACCGCGTTTGCCGCAGTCTCGGCTCCGGTATTCAGGTGGAGGCTGCGTTCCTCCGATGGTCGCGGCCCACGCGACCGTCCGCGACCTCAAGGGGGTGGCATGTCCGCAGAACAGGGCAGCTCGAAGGTGCTCACGCTCACGCCCGTGCCGGCGTCCGTGCCCGTAGCCGTGCCGGAGTCCGTGCCGGCGCCGGTTCCCGTACCCGCGCAGATCGGCCCCGCGGCGGCTCCGGACACGGTGTCGACGTCCGACGCCATCGACACCCGCACTCTGTCCCGCTCGCTGTTCCTGCGGCTCGCCGCCCTGGACGCCGAAGGCGTGGAGGGTCCGGAGCGCACGTACGTCCGCGACACGCTCATCGAGCTGAACCTGCCGCTCGTGCGGTACGCCGCCGCCCGCTTCCGCTCGCGCAACGAGCCGATGGAGGACATCGTCCAGGTCGGCACCATCGGCCTGATCAAGGCGATCGACCGCTTCGACTGCGAACGCGGCGTGGAGTTCCCGACGTTCGCGATGCCGACGGTCGTCGGGGAGATCAAGCGGTTCTTCCGCGACACCTCGTGGTCGGTGCGCGTGCCGCGCCGGCTCCAGGAGCTGCGCCTGGCGCTCACCAAGGCGAGCGACGAGCTGGCGCAGAAGCTCGACCGGTCCCCGACCGTGCCCGAACTCGCCGCCGTACTGGGCGTGTCGGAGGACGACGTGGTCGACGGCCTCGCGGTGGGCAACGCCTACACGGCGTCGTCGCTCGACTCGCCCTCCCCCGAGGACGACGGCGGCGAGGGCTCGCTGGCGGACCGGCTCGGGTACGAGGACACCGCCCTGGAGGGCGTCGAGTACCGCGAGTCGCTCAAGCCGCTCCTCGCCAAACTCCCGCCCCGCGAGCGGCAGATCATCATGCTGCGGTTCTTCGCCAACATGACGCAGTCGCAGATCGGCGAGGAGGTCGGCATCTCGCAGATGCACGTCTCGCGCCTGCTGACCCGGACGCTCGCACAGCTGCGCGAGGGCCTCATCTCCGACTGACCCGCCCCCATGCGCGATTGACGGTACGTCGGCCGTACGGGCGCGACGAACCGTTCCGTCGGCCCGGCGCGCCGGGGACGGCGCTCCGCCGTACACACGGAGCGCCCGACCGCGCGCCGGGCCGTGCGCCGTACCGGGCCGTGCGCCGTACCGGGCCGCGGCGGCACCGCTCGGCCGCCGGTCCGGCGCGGACGGCGACGTACGGCTACCGCCGGGCCCGCGCGTCGAGACCCGGGGCGGGGCCCCGGACGAGAAACCGGGCCGGGGCCCCGGCCGGGGGTCAGCCGAGCGCGAGCCAGGCGACCGCGGCGACGATCACGACGACCGCGACGACGCCGGCGATCAGGCCGACCCGGGGGCCGGACTGGGCCGCCGCCTGCTGCGGCCGCCGCGGCGTGCCCTCGTCGACGAAGGCGCGGAACATCTGCGTGCTGCCCGCCGGATCGTAGTTGCCGTCGGGGCCCTGGGGGTTGTGTGCCATGGGGCAGGACCCTAGCGAACCTGACCCCACCGCCCAACCCTCGCCTGCCTTTGCCAGGACTTTAGGCGCCTTCGCCCGTTTTTAGTTTGCCTGTAGCAACCAACGGCTTCTATGGTTGCCCTAAGCAACAAGATGTGGGGGTGCCCATGGCCGAGCGGAGTCAGTACGAGGAACTGGCGAGGCAGCTGAGCGCCATCGGCGCCGTCAAGCGGGGGCTCACCCGGGCCCTGCCCGCCGAGTGCCCCGGCGGCTCGGCGGCGGTGCTGTCCCTCGTCGCCCACCACGGCGGCATGCGGATGAGTCGCCTCGCCGAGCTGCTCGCCGTCGACATGTCGGTCACCAGCCGCCATGTCGCGCACGTCGTGGACCGGGGCTGGATCGAGCGGCTGCCCGACCCGGACGACCGGCGCTCACGCATCCTGCGGCTGACCCCCGCGGGCCAGGACATGCTCGACGACCTCGGCCGTCGGACCACGGACATGTTCGCCCGCACCCTCAAGGACTGGTCCGACGACGACGTCGGCCGACTGACCGCACTGCTCGCCCGGCTCCGGGACTCCTTCGGGGACTGCCGGGCGCACGCCACCCGTACACCCGCGTAAGTACGTCGATACGTAAGCAAAGGAACTTCATGGCTACGACCACACCGGCCGGTGTGCGGGGCGGCCACGCCAAGACCCGTGACGACGGCGCGCCGATGACGCACCGGCAGATCATGGAGGCGCTTTCCGGGCTGCTGCTCGGGATGTTCGTCGCCATCCTGTCCTCGACGATCGTCTCCAACGCCCTTCCCGAGATCATCTCCGATCTCGGCGGCGGCCAGAGCGCCTACACCTGGGTCGTGACCGCCTCGCTGCTCGCGATGACGGCGACCACCCCGCTGTGGGGCAAACTCTCGGACCTCTTCTCCAAGAAGCTGCTGGTCCAGATATCCCTGGTCATCTACGTGCTGGGGTCGGTCGTCGCCGGCCTCTCCCAGAACGCCGGCATGCTCATCGCCTGCCGCGTGGTCCAGGGCGTCGGCGTCGGCGGCCTGTCGGCCCTCGCGCAGATCGTCATGGCCGCGATGATCTCCCCGCGCGAGCGCGGCCGGTACAGCGGCTACCTCGGCGCCACGTTCGCCGTCGCCACCGTCGGCGGCCCGCTGCTCGGCGGCGTCATCACCGACACCGACTGGCTGGGCTGGCGCTGGTGCTTCTACGTCGGCGTGCCCTTCGCCGTCATCGCGCTGATCGTGCTCCAGAAGACGCTGAAGCTGCCGGTCGTCAAGCGCCAGGTGAAGGTCGACTGGTCGGGCGCGTTCTTCATCAGCGCGGCGGTCTCGCTGCTGCTGGTGTGGGTCACCTTCGCCGGTGACAAGTACGACTGGGCGTCGTGGCAGACGTACACCATGGTCAGCGGCTCCGTCGTCCTCGGTGCGCTGTTCCTGCTGGTCGAGTCCCGGGCGAGCGAGCCGATCATCCCGCTGCGGCTCTTCCGCAACCGTACGATCACGCTGGCCTCGCTCGCTTCGCTCTTCGTCGGTGTGGCCATGTTCGCGGGCACCGTCTTCTTCAGCCAGTACTTCCAGCTCGCCCGCGACAAGTCGCCGACGATGTCCGGCGTCATGACCATTCCGATGATCGGCGGGCTGTTCCTGTCCTCGACGGTCAGCGGCCAGATCATCACCAAGACGGGCCGCTGGAAGGCGTGGCTGGTCGCCGGTGGCGCGCTGGTCACGGCGGGCCTCGGCCTGCTGGGCACGATCCGGTACGACACGGAGTACTGGCACATCGCGGTCTTCATGGCCGTCCTGGGCCTGGGCCTCGGCATGATGATGCAGAACCTCGTGCTGTGCACCCAGAACCAGGTCGCCCCCTCCGACCTCGGTGCCGCCTCGTCCGTCGTCACCTTCTTCCGGTCCCTCGGCGGTGCCATCGGCGTCTCGGCGCTGGGCGCGGTCATGGCCAACCGGGTCACCCGCTACGTCCAGGACGGCCTCGCCGACCTCGGTCCGCAGGGCGCGGCCCTGGGCCACGGCGGCACGGGCGGCGGAGGCATCCCCGACCTCGACGCGCTGCCCGTCCCGCTCCGCACGGTCATGGAGACGGCGTACGGGCACGGTGTGGCCGACGTCTTCCTCTACTCCGCGCCCTTCGCCCTGATCGCCTTCCTCGTGACGCTGTTCATCAAGGAGGTCGCGTTGAAGAGCCACGCCAAGCCGGAGTCCGAGCCCGGCGCGACGCCGGACGCGGCGACGGCAGCCGTCGCGGCCGCGGCCGCGGCCGCCGCCCCGGAGGCGTCCGCGTCCCCGGCGGCCACCGCCGACGCGCCGGCCGCCGTGCCGGCCGGCGGCGGCACCGCCGTCCACGGCATCGTCCGCACCGCCGAGGGCGCCCCGGTCGCCCGTGCCGCCGTCACGCTGATCTCCCTCGGCGGGCGCCAGCTGGGCCGCGCGGTCGCGCAGGCAGACGGCCGGTACGCGCTGGACGCGCCGGGGCAGGGCTCCTACGTGCTGATCGCCTCGGCCGACGGCTTCCAGCCGCAGGCGTCCACCGTCGTGGTGGGCGAGGGGGCGCTGGCGTACGACATCCTCCTGTCCGGTACCAGCGGGCTGGTCGGCACCGTCCGGAGCGCCGAGGGCGGGAAGCCCGTCGAGGGCGCGATGGTGATCGTCACGGATGTGCGCGGTGACGTCCTCGCCACCGGTACGTCCACCCAGGACGGCACGTTCGCCTTCGCCGAGCTGGTGCCGGGCACGGTGACCGTCGCGGTGAACGCCGAGGGCCACCGTCCGCTCGCCCTGCCGGTCGACATCGGCGGCCAGGGCGTCACCCGGGTGGAGGCGCTCCTCCGGGCCGGCGCCCGGCTCCAGGGCACGGTGCGCGCCGGGGCGGACCGCCGTCCGCTGGCGGACGCGCGGGTGACGCTGGTCGACGCGGCCGGGAACGTCGTCGCGACGGCGACCACCGGTGAGGACGGCGCCTACGGGTTCGCCGACCTGGACGCGGGCGAGTACACGGTCATCGCGACCGGCTACCCGCCGGTGGCGGGCGCCCTGACGGTGGCCGGACGCGGAGTCGACGGCCACGACATCGAGCTCGCGCACCCCGGCGAGTAGTCGGGACCCAAGGACCCCGGCCGCGCGTCGAGCGGAGGCACGGCCGGGCGGGGCGGCAGGCAGGGGACGGCCTGCCGCCCCTTTTTTCTGTACGAGGAGAGAGACGGGAATGGGACTTCACGCACAGGTACGCACCCGCGACGGCTGGGCCGTCCAGCACGCCGTGGTGACCGTGACCGACATGACCGGCGCGCAGGTGCTGCGGGCCGAGGCCGACACCGAGGGCGCCGTCGTCGCGGACACGCCCCTGGCCCCCGGCCCGTACACGGTGATCGTGACGGCGGTCGGGTACGCCCCGGCGGCGTCCACCGCGCTGGTGACGGCGAGCGGCCGGGCCGAGGTCGGCACGGTGGTCCTGGCGCGGGCGGGCGGTGTGGAACTGCCCCCGCCGGGCGTCTGGACGCTGGACCCGGCGCACTCGTCGGTGGGCGCGGTCGCCCAGCACCTGGGCATCTCCAGCGTGCACGGCCGGTTCACCGACTTCGGCGGCCGGATCGAGATCTCGCCGGACCTCACCGCCTCCCGGGTGGACGCGGTGATATCGGCCGCGTCCATCGACACGGGCAACGCGCTGCGGGACAAGCACCTGAAGTCGCCCGACTTCCTGGACGTGGACGCCTACCCGGAGATCACCTACCGCGGTCACGGGCTGACCCCGGCGGGCCCCGACCGCTGGACCGTGCACGGGGCGCTGTCCCTCCACGGTGTCGTCCGGGACGTCGGCCTGGACCTCACGTACCTGGGCACGGGTCCGGACCCGTGGGGCGGGGTACGGGCGGCCTTCCGGGCGACGGCGCAGCTGCACCGGGAGGACTTCGCCATGAACTACAACCAGGTCGTCCAGGCGGGGATCTCGGCGATCGGCACGACCCTGCGGGTGGAGCTGGACATCCAGGCGGTGCAGGGCGACATGCTGCCGCAGGGCTGAGCCCCGCGCGTCCACCGCGGCGCCGGGCCCGCGCGCACCCGGGCTCCCCCGGCCGCAGGGCCGGGCCCCGCGCGTCAGGCGCCCCGGGCGACCATCGCCTCGATGCCCGCGATCTGCACGTCCAGCGCGAACCGGAAGTCCCGGTCCCGCATCTCCCCCACGGTGTCCCCGCCCCGGGCCTCCATCATCCGCTCGGCCCGCTCGAAGTCCTTGCCGTACGCGGGCTGGTCGCGGAAGGCGCCCATGGCGTGCCGGAAGTACTCGTCCTGGGTCATCCCGGCCTCCTCGCACCGCTGCCGGAACTGGCCCTCGATGGTGCCGAAGCCGTAGACGAACTGGAACACCGACGCCAGCGCCCCGGTCTGGAGGCGCAGCGGCAGCCCGGTCTCGGCGATCACGTGCTGGACCGTGCGGGAGAACTCCATGGAGTGGGGGCCGATGTTGAGGAACCGGCCGACCAGCGAGGCGGCCCAGGGGTGGGCGACGAACAGCGCCCGGTACGAGGTGGCCAGCTTCCGGAGCCGCTCGCGCCAGTCCGCGCCGGGCCCCGCGTCCGGGAGGGCGAGTTCGCCCATCACCCGGTCGAGCGCCAGCTCCAGGAGGTCGTCCTTGGTGTCGACGTACCAGTAGACCGACATCGCGGTGACGTCCAGCCCGGCCGCGAGCTTGCGCATCGAGAACCCGGCCAGGCCCTCGGAGTCGAGCAGCCGGACCGCCGCCTCGGTGATCCTCTCGCGGTCGAGCCCGGACGGCTGGTCGGACTTCCGCGCCCGGGGCGACTTGCCCTCCAGCCACACGCTCGTCCGTCGCGCCGACACCATGGGCTTTCCTCCTCGTTCCTGGCCCGATGCTATGCCCCGGCGGGGGCCGCGCCGGTGCGCTCGGCCCGCCGCAGCAGCACCGCCGCCAGCAGGCCGCCCGCCAGGACCGCGACCGCGCCGACCAGCTGACTGGTCTCCAGGCCGGTGGCGAACGCGTCGGAGATCCGGGCCTTCTCGGCGGGCCCGCCGGCCGCCGCCAGCGCGGCGGGCAGGGAGGCGGCCGGCACGGAGACCAGCGCGGCGAAGCGGGAGTTGAGCACGGCGCCGAGGACGGCGACGCCGAGCCCGTTGCCGAACTCCGCGAGGGTGCCGTTGATCCCGGCGCCCACGCCGGCCTTCTCCGGCGGGATCGCGCTCATGATGGCGTTGGCCATGGCGGGCATGGAGAGCGCGACGCCCGCGCCCATGACGACCAGCCCGAGCAGCATGCCGCCGTACCCGTGCGCCCCGCCCAGGACGGCGATGGCGGCGAGCCCGGCGGCGACCAGGGCCATGCCGATGGCGATGGTCCAGGGCGTACCGAGCCGGGGCAGCAGCCGCGCGCCGACCCCGGTCAGGTTCAGCACGACGACGGTGAGGGCGAGCGGCGCGGTGCGCAGGCCCGCGTCGAGCGGCCCGTACCCCAGCACGAACTGGAGGTGCTGGGTGAGCAGGAACAGCGAGCCGGTCATGCCGAAGGCGACCAGGATGGCGCCCGCGACGGCGCCGACGAAGCGCTGGTTGCGGAAGAAGTGCATGTCGAGCATGGGGTGCGGGGTGCGCAGCTCCCACAGGGCGAAGGCACCGAGGACGGCCGCGCCGAGGGCCGCCGGGCCGAGCACCCGGCCGGAGGTCCAGCCGTGGTCGGGCCCGGAGATGATCGCGTACACCACCGCCGTCATGCCGGTCGTGGACAGGACGGCGCCCAGGAGGTCGGGCCGGTCGCCCTGCTTGTACTTGGACTCCGGTACGAGGGCGGCGACGGCGACGAGGCCGATGAGCGCGACCGGGATGTTGACCAGGAAGATGGCGCCCCACCAGAAGTGGTCGAGCATGAAGCCGCCGAGCAGCGGCCCGGCCGCGAAGCCCAGTGAGCTGACCGTCGACCACAGGGCGATGGCCTTGACGCGCTCGGTGTCGTCGAAGACCTGGACGACGACCGCGAGCGTGGTGGTCATCAGCAGCGCGCCGCCGATCCCCATGCCCGCGCGTGCGGCGATCAACTGGGCGGACGTCTGGGCGAGTCCGGCGGCCAGGGAGCCGATGCCGAACAGCGCGAGGCCGGCGAGCAGCATCTTCCTGCGGCCGTAGCGGTCGGCGGCGTTGCCGGCGGTGAGCAGCAGCCCGGACTGGACGAGGGAGTAGGCGTTGATCATCCACTGGATGTCGGCGGTGGAGGCGTCGAGCTCCTCGGTGAGGGAGGGGATCGCGACGCTGAGGACGGTGTTGTCGAGCAGCACGGTGAGCTGGGCGAGGCAGATCACGCCGAGGATCAGCCAGCGCTGCGGGTGGCCGCCGCCGCTCGTGGCGGCGGGGGACTTCTGTCCGCTCCCGGCGGTGGTCGCCGTCATGGGGGAAGCTCCTTGCGCGGTGTACGGGACTGGGTCCCTTACACCGTACAAGGGTTTGCCTTACGCCGTATAACGCTTTTTCCCCGACGCCACCGGATCCGTCAGGTCGTAGAGCGTGACGCCGTCCACGGTGACCTTCGTGTACGTGGCCGCGACCCCGCTCGCGATCTCCGAGCCGCCGCCCGGACCGCCCGCGACGAAGTGGTGGATCCGGCCGTCCGCCACGTACCGCTGGAAGCGCGCGAGAGTGGGGGACGGGTCGCTGCCGTTGAAGCCACCGATGGCCGTGACCGGCCTCTCGGTGGCGAGTTGACGGCTCGCCGCGTTCTGGGAGCCGATGGCGGCGGCGACCCAGGTGTAGGCGCCGGCGTCCCGGCCGAGCCGGGCCTCGACGGCGGAGCTCACGTCGGCGCCGTCCGGCAGCCCGCCCATGCCGCCCCCTCCGCCGGGCCCCAGGGGCCCTCGCCCCGGCCGCCCGGAGCCGGGTTCTGGCCCTGGCGCGGAACCGGGTTCTGGCCCTGGCGCGGAACCGGGTTCTGGCCCTGGCCCGGGGCCCCGCCACCGTCGGGTCGGGTGCCGCCCGGTGCCGCGCCGAGCGGGAAGCCCAGCACCAGCGTCCGGTCCGGAGACGCCGGCACCCGGTAGTCGCCGGGGCCGGGCAGGGAGACGGTGTGGACGCGGCCGTCGCGGGGGGCGGCCGACAGCGCGGCGGCCTGCGCGGCGTCGAGGGCGGCGGGCGGGTCGCCGGGCCGCTCGCCCACCAGGCGGCCGGACGGGCCGAGCGCGGCGCCCGGCGCGTCCACGCGCCCCCCGACCGTGCCGAGGTCCTGCCCCGGCGCGGGGACGAACCCCAGGTCGCCCCACCGGTCGCCCTGCGCCCGCCGCACCGCCTCCACGAGTTGCTCGTCCTTCTGGCCGACCAGGCGCGACCGCGGCGCGATGGTTGCCACTGTACCGATCACGGCCGCGACGACCGCGATCAGCGCCACCGCCGAGACGACCAGCCGCGTCCGCAGCGAGCGGCGGCGCGTCACTCGCCCGGCTTGATCAGGTAACCCGCGCCCCTCCGGGTGTGGATCATCGGCGGGCGGCCCGCGTCGATCTTCTTCCGCAGGTACGAGATGTACAGCTCGACCACGTTGGCCCGGCCGCCGAAGTCGTAGCTCCACACCCGGTCGAGGATCTGCGCCTTGCTGAGCACCCGGCGCGGGTTGCGCATCAGGAACCGCAGCAGCTCGAACTCCGTGGCGGTCAGGTGGATCGCGTGCCCGCCCCGGGACACCTCGCGGCTGTCCTCGTCGAGCACCAGGTCGCCCACCGCCAGCAGCGACGCCTCCCGCCCCGGCGCGGCCCCGGACCGCCGGATCAGCCCGCGCAGCCGTGCCACCACCTCCTCCAGGCTGAACGGCTTGGTGACGTAGTCGTCGCCGCCCGCCGTCAGCCCCGCGATCCGGTCCTCCACCGCGTCCCTCGCGGTGAGGAACAGCACGGGCACGTCGGGCAGTTCCCGCCGCAGCCGGCCGAGCACCGCCAGCCCGTCCATGTCGGGCAGCATCACGTCCAGCACGACGGCGTCCGGCCGGAAGCGGCGCGCCGAGCGCACCGCGCCGGCCCCGTCACCCGCGCTGTGGACCTCCCACCCCTCGTACCGCAGGGCCATGGACAGCAGCTCGGCGAGCGGGTCCTCGTCGTCCACGACGAGCACCCGGACGGCGCTCCCGTCGGGCCTGAGCAGGTCGGTGCGCCCCTGGGGCGAGGAGACGGTCATGCTCCGACGGTCACCCGGGCCGCTGAGAGGAGTCTTTCCCCTTCCTGTGAATCTCCTGAGAAAGCTCCGGGAACAGCCTGGCCCCGTTGTCGTGGCAGACCGCCCGCAGCCAGTCGTCCCCCAGCTCCAGCCGCTCCAGCGCCCGGAGCTGGTGGAGGTACCCGTAGGGGATGTTGGGGAAGTCGCTGCCCAGCAGGATCCGGTCCCCGAGCTCCCGCAGCCGGCCCCGCTCCCCCGCCGGGAAGGGCGCCATGCGCTCGCTGAAGTCCGTGAACGCCATCGTCGTGTCGAGCCGCACCTCCTCGTACCGCTCGGCCAGACCGAGGAAGTCGGCGTACTCCGGCAGCCCCATGTGCGCGACGACCAGCCGCAGCCGCGGGTGCCGGGCGAGCAGCCGCGCCACCGGCCCGGGCCCGGTGTGCCTGCCCGGCACGGGCCCCGAACCGCAGTGGATCACGACCGGTACGCCGGCCTCGGCCAGCAGCCCCCACGCGCCGTCCAGCTGCGGGTCGTTCGGGTCGTACGCGCCTACCTGGAGGTGCGCCTTGAAGACCCGCGCGCCCCCGTCGACCGCCTCGCCGACGTACCGCTCCACGCCCTCCTCCGGGAACAGCGTCGCCGTCCGCAGGCACCCCTCGACCCGCCCGGCGAAACCGGCCGCCCACCCGTTGAGCCACTCGGCCATCCCGGCCTTGTGCGGATAGACCATCGACGTGAAGCGCACCACCCCGAACTCCCGCAGCAGCCCGACCCGCCGGTCCTCCTCCTCCCGGTAGGTGATGGGCCACGGCGTCCCGGTCAGCGGCCCGACGGCGTCGAAGTACGCCCACACCTTCCGCAGCACGCGCTCCGGCATGAAGTGCGTGTGCACGTCGACGAGCCCGGGCAGCCCGAGCCGCCCCCAGAACGCCCTGATCCGCTCCGCCTCGTCACCGGCGCTCAAAGCCGTAGCTCCGCTCCACCCTGCCGACGTGCACGCTGTACCGGTCGTACCAGTCCGCGCGCCCGCGCCGCATCGCGTCCTGGTGCTCGGCGTTCGCCCGCCAGGCGGCGATGGCCTCCTCGTCCCTGAAGTACCCGACGGTGATGCCGATGCCGCCGGGCGTACGGGCCGACTCGTATCCGAGGAAGCCGGGGACCTCCCGCACCAGCTCCTCCATGCGCCGCGCGGTCTCCGCGTACGCGTGGTCGTCCTCGGTCCGCGCCGAGGTGAACACGACGGTGTAGTACGGCGGATCGATGCCGCCGACGAGTTGATCGCTCATGCGCCTCACCCTCCGCCGGGGCAGGGGGCGGTGTCCAGGTCCTCCCGGCCGCCCGGTCAGAAGAGCCCGTCCTGCAACCCCGGCGCCGGCGGCGGGACTGCCACGGGCACGGTCGTCCCGGAGGCGCTCCCGGCGGCGCTTCCGGCCGCGCTTCCGGCCGCCACGAGCTCCCACCCGGTGAGCAGCCGCGTGTCGAGCACCAGCGCCCGCCCGTCGGGGTCCTCCAGGTGCAGGTCCGGCCCGGCCGCGGCGGTGAGCGTCCCGCGCACGCACCCGCCGTCCACCAGCTCGGTCACCACCCCGTCGATCCGGCCGACCCGCTCCAGCCCGAACACCTCCGCGTGGTCGACCACCCGCAGCCCCACCGGCTCCAGGGTCTCCGCCCACCCCGGCACCCCCACGGCCCGCCGGTACAGCTCCGCCACCTCCGCCGCCCGCTCCGCCACGCCGGGCAGCGCCACGCGCGCGGCGCGCTTCGCCGTGTACGGGATCCGGTCGGGCACCCCCAGCGCCGTACCGAGCACCTCCTCGGTCCGCCGCGCCGCCATCAGCGGCCCGCGCCCCAGCCAGCCGTACGCGACGGCTCCCTGCTCCAGCAGCCGGGCGTCCCCCCGCTCCTCCGCCGTGATCCCCACCTTGACCATGCCGGCGCCGAACCAGGCCAGGTACACGCGGTACGTCCGGGGGTCGTCCGCCGCCGTGTCCGCCGCCACGGACCGGGCCCGGTCCAGCCGCGCGCACTCGGCGCACCGCCCCCCGGTACCGCGCCCGCCCACGACGGCCGCCACCGGACACGGATTCCCCCGCGCCCCGAGGCACCGGCGCTCCCCCACCGCCCGGAACCCGATCTCCCGCCCGTACGCCGGCGAACTCCCCCGCCCGCCCTCCCACACCAGCACGGGCCCCCCGCCCGTCCACCGCATCCCCGCACATCGCCAACCCGCCACCGCCGCACCGTACCCCGCGGCCCCTTCCCCTTTCCGCCCGGAACGCCCGCGCGGCCGGGCGCCACCGCCGATGATGCGCCTACTGTCCGCAGCCCTGTGGATCGAAGTCATCGGCACCGTCCGGGCCGTCCTCCGGGTGGCCTTCGCCGCGATCGTCCACATGACCCCGCGCGGCACCGCCCGTCGCGACCGCGTCGCTCACCGCCGTCCAGGACGACGTGATCGTGGAGAGCGCGGAGTGCTCCTGCGACGCCGGGGACGACAACCCCCACTGACCGACACTGGGCGCGATCGGCCCCATGGAGGTCACCCCGACGCGATCGGGCGCCCCCAGCTCATGCCCCAGTACTTCGCCGTCCTGCCCGAAAGCCGGAAACAGGGCCTGGGTCGTATCCTCTGGCGGGCCGCGATGCACTGGGGCCAGGTCCACGGCGCTGCCTACCAGCTCCTTCAGACCGAGGCCGGCGGCCCCTCCGACCGGCTGTGCCAGGCCGAAGGACTGACCTGCCTCGGCTTCGCCCACACCGCGCCGGCGTAACCACGGGGTCTGTGACCCGCGTGCAACGTCGAAGCGCACCCGAAAGTGGCACAGCGGATCCCCCGACTCCGAGACGCCTGGGGTTGCTGTACTTGCTGGCGTTCCGCCCGGCAACGCGAAAGGCCCCCGGATTTCCCCGGGGGCCTTTCGACTCTGTGCACTCGGCAGGATTCGAACCTGCAACCTTCTGATCCGTAGCTCTAGCCAGGCTGGTCAGCGACGACCATTTCGGCTGCCACCAGGCTTCTGGGGGACGGCACCGGACACCATCGGATACTGAGGTTGCGGTACTTCAGTGCTGTACCGCTACTCACTCTCACCGACCAGGACTCTGCGGGCCTTCTCCTGGAATAGGCGGCCAGCTTCGACGAACTCATCCCAGCATTCGTCAACTCGGTCTTGGTGCTCTTGCGTGAACTGTGCGGCGTGGTCGTACGAGTCGAGCGCCGCCCGGAGAATAAAGAGCGTGCGGAACACGTGGGCAGACAACGCGATCATGGGCTCCGGCCCTAGCACGCAGACCTGACTGGAAACGTCGTTCAGAGAATCAATTGCTTCATCAAGGCCTTCGATCGCATTGCGTCTTGGCACGCCTGAATCCATTGCGACCTTGGCAGCTCGTTCAGCGACTTGGTTCGCCGCGATGAATGCGCTGTAGGCAGCCTGTCGCTGCTGTCGAAGCCAGTGACTGTGTTCCGCCGATGCTTGGTCCCTGACCTGCTGGCGCGTGGCTTCAGCCGTCGTCTCCGCGCCGACCCTGGCGCCTCGAACGGCACCAACTGCTCCTGCCACAGCTCCGCCAAGGGCACCTATCGTGCCTGCGAGCCCGGCTATGAGTGCCGCTACTCCTTGATCCATGCGGTAAGCATCCAGGATGCGGCGGTTCAGCAACGAGGGATACGTGAACGTGTCGGTCCCTCCGGCCACCGGCCTCAACCCACCACTCACCCCAACTCCCATCCCGTCTGCCGTCGACCCACACGTATGTGGAGCGGGCGCGGTGCCGGGCGTCCAGGTGGAGCGCGCCACTGTACGAACGACCTGGACGCCCGGTGCCGTGTCTGCTCGGCTTGTCCTGGGTCGATGGCAGACGGGATGGGAGTTCCCCGCCCCAGCCACCCACGGCCGGCACCCGCTTACGGAGCCCCCGCCATCCCGGAGTCGGAGCGCCCCCGCCGGAGGCATGTCGGTGGCGGTGAGGGAACCGCGGGCGGTGGGGGCTCGGCTCATGCCCTTCGGGCCTACCAGCCGAAGGGGCGGGCGTCGGCGCAGCGCGCGCGGAGCGGGCCGAAGGCAGGAGCGTCGCGCGGAGCGGAGCCGGGAAGCCCGCCCGGCGGAGCGGAGCGCAGCCGGGTGCTTGATGAGGTAGAGAAACCTGTAACAGGTCCCCGCTGAACCTCGGCTACGCCGTGGTGAGTGCGTCGGCGATGGCGTGCATGTCCTCGGTGATGGCGTCGGCTTGCGCTTCGGCGAAGAGGTCGGCCTTGTGGGGCTTGTTGGCGTAGGCGATCACCGTCGTACCCGCTGCATGAGCGGCCTGGACGTCCGTGAGCGAGTCACCGATCAGGGTGCAGTTCGTGACGTCCATGTGCATCTGCTCGGCCGCCGCGATGAGCGGGAACGGGTTGGGCTTCATCAGATGTGGATGCCCGGACGGTCGGCCGACGATCTTCGCGACGTACTCCCCCAACCCGTGCGCCTCCAGGAAGTGCTGGACGCACTCGGCAGAGTTGTTGCTCACCACCGCTACAGCACGCCCCGAGGAGACTGCGGCGCCTAGAGCCTCTTCCGCCCCCGGCGTCGGGGGACCGGCCACCGTCACGGCTTCGACCTCGGATGCCGTCAGAGCTTGCTCGACCCTGTGGCCAAGCTCGGCGTCCGCCTCATAGGCGATGCGCAGCACCTCGATCGGGTCATCGGTCTCGGCAGCCATGGCGCCCGCCACCTGGTCCCCGGCGGACAGCAGCGCGGTGAGTTGCTTGGCGACCTGGGGAGCGGGCAGCCCGGCGAAAACGTCACACACGGGCCCGTCGAAGTCGAAGAAGATCACGCGTGCGGGCGCCAAGATGTCGGAGAGCTGGTCATCGTGCGTCAAGGTCGAAGTCCCTTCCGATGGTCTCCCAGACGCTGTCGAACCACATGCGGGCCTGCTGAACCTGCTGGGCTCCGCTGGACGACTCGCCGTCATTGATCGAGTGGTGGAACAGCGTGGTGTCCTTGCCCACCAAGTCGAAGATCTCGATCGTCTCGCCCTGGGCCACGACCTTGTTGGGGCGAATCGGGTAGTACCCGAAGAACGCGTCTTCGCCGTTGATCACGTAGAGCTTGAAAAACTGCGTACCACTGTGCACGCGGACACTGATCCGGGCCTCCGCGACCAGGCCCAGGTGCTGAAGCTCGGCGATGGCATCCCGGATGCTGCGGGTGTAGCTGACCATGATGTCGCGCATGCGGTCGCGGAGCCGCTTGTCGTCGGCTCCGTCCTTCATGCGTACAGGCGCGGCCTGCGGCACAGTCATGTCCGGTACGAGTATCCGCATGGTGATGCTCGACGGGGTGAGTCGGCCGATCCGAATCTTGTCGAGCGGCTCCTGAAGCGCGCCATGCAGGGTCTCGCTGGAAAACCCGGCGAAGTCGATGGTCACGTGGTCCTTCGCGAAAGCCTGCTCGACGTACGGCCGGAGCCCCGCCGGCCTTTCGGTCCGATTGCGGACGTAGACCCCGCTCCCCTTGCGGGACACCACGAGTCCTTCGTCTTCGAGGTCGCGCAGCGCACGCTGAATCGTCGCCCGGGCGAAGCCGTAAAGCTCCGTCAGTTCCTTGTGTGAGGGGAGCTTTTCCCCAGGGGCCAGCCGCCTCGTCCGGATGGCAGCTCCAAGACTGCTTGCCACCTGCTCATACGGGGCGCGGTCGTCGTCTGGGTCCAAGGGCTCGGGGACGAAGGTCATGGGTTGATGGTAGGCGACGCCCCGCAGACAGGACAGTCATGCCAGTCATGTTGTTGACATGGCTAGCCATGTCTCCTACCTTCGAGATGTGACCAACCGGGTTAGCCAAGTTGGTCATCTGGTCCCATCCTGCTGTCTCGAAGGAGAAACCATGCCGTCGTTCAAGGTGGACACGTCGACCGCCGTGGTGTTCGTCGCCACGGCCCCCGTGCCGAAGCTCGTGAGCAAGCAGACCGGTGAGCGCGCTGTGGACCGGGAGACCGGTGCCGGACTGTCCACGGTGGGTCTGCTGATCTCGGACGAGGGTGAGGGCAACCTCTACCAGGTGACCGTTCCGGAGACCGGGCTTCCGGAGGGGCTGGCGCCGGGGATGCCGGTGTCGGTGATCGGGCTCAAGGCCCGGGACTGGGAGAACACGTTCAACGGCCAGACCCGGCACGGCATCTCGTTCCGCGCCGTCGCCGTCACGCCGGTCGGAACCTGACCATGACGGATCTGTCCACGTTATGGGAGGTCGGCCTCCCGCTGGCCGGTGCCGGTGGCCTCGGATATGCGAAGGCCCGCGCGCCTCGGTTGTTCTGGTCGCTGGTCGGACTGCCGGTCACGCAGGTGCGGTTCGCGATGTCGTACCGCTCCACGATGGACGTGTGCGGGCTGACGGTCCAGCCGTCTCGCCTGCGGGCGTTCATGGTCCGCACTGTCGCCCGCCGCAGTGACGTCCAGCCCGTGCCGCCGAAAATCCGGCGGGTGCGGGGCTCGGCGACCGGGATGCGGGTCACGCTCCGTCTGCCAGCCGGTCTTGAGCCTGCCGATGTGGTCGCGGCCTCCGAGCGGCTGCGGCACGCCTGGGGCGTCCACTCGGTCAACGTGGTGGAGACCAAGCCGGGGTTCGTCGAGCTGCGGATGACTGGCTACGACGTGCTGCGGCGGGTGAGGATGCCGCGGCGCGTGGTCTCCGGGCTGATGACGGTTCCGGTGGCTCTTCGGGAGGACGGTACCGCGTTCGTGCGGGACTACCTGAAGGTGCCGCACGCGCTGACGCTCGGCGCCAACCAGTCGGGCAAGTCCATGTACCAGCGCAACCTGATCGCCGGGCTTGCCCGGCTCGATGTCGCCCTGGTCGGGATCGACTGCAAGCGGGGTGTCGAGCAGCGCGGCTACGCGCCCCGGCTGTCTGCGCTCGCGGTCACGCCCCAGGAAGCCTCCGAGGTCCTGGACGCGCTGGTGGGCGAGATGGAAGACCGTTTCGACCTGCTCAGCGAGCACGGCGCCGCCGACATCTGGGCGCTTTGCGAGAAGGTGCGTCCCGTGCCGGTCGTGGTCCTGGTGGACGAGGTCGCGGAGCTGTTCCTCGTGACCGGGAAGAAGGACGAGGAACGCCGGGACCGGATGGTCATGCAGATGATCCGCCTCGGGCAGATGGCCCGCGCCGCCGGCATCTATCTGGAGATCTGCGGGCAGCGGTTCGGCTCCGAGCTGGGCAAGGGCGCCACGACGCTGCGCGCCCAGCTCACCGGCCGGGTGGTGCACCGGGTCAACGACAAGCAGACCGCCGACATGGGCCTGGGCGACATCGCCCCGGACGCCGTGGTGGCCGTGACCACGATCCCGCCCGACCGGCCCGGCGTCGCAGTAGCCGGTGACTCCTCCGGTGGCTGGTCCCGCATCCGCACCCCCGAGCTGAGCGCAGTCGAAGCCGCAGCGATCTGCGCCGAGTTCGCGCACCTGACGCCGGACCTTCCCAGCCTCGCCCCATACCGGCCGGTGATCTGCACCGAAGCCGAACCCGCCCAGCCCATGCCGCTCCTCAAGCCGATTCCGGCAACGGACTGACGAAGCCCCTTCCCCTCGGTCGGCGTGACCGTCTCACGCCAGGTCCCTACCCGACCCATGCCCGAAAGGAGGTGACCCGTGCTCCGCACCCTCCGCCTCGACGCCGTAATCATCCAGGCCGTCATCGCCGGGGCCCTGTCCTTCTCCCACCTGCACGACCTGGCGCAAGCGGCCGGGCAGGACGGCTGGAAGGCGTGGGCCTACCCGGTGAGCGTCGACCTGCTGCTGGTCGCCGCCTGGCGCCGGATGCGTTCGGACGCAGGCAACCGCGACGCTTGGCTCTGGTTCGCCATCGCCCTCATCGCATCGCTCGGCGCCAACGTCGCTACCGCCGGAATGCTCGACATGCGGGACGTCCCGTCCTGGCTGCGCATCCTCGTCGCCGGATGGCCCGCACTCGCCTTCCTTGGCGGCACGCTCCTCGCTCACGCACCCACACCAGCCCCAAAGCCCGAACCGGAGCAGGCCCCAGCTGAAGAGCCCAGTCCGGAACCCGTGTCGGACCTGACTGTGGAACGCGTACCGGAACGTGCGCCCGAGCTGCCGCCGGCCAACCCCGCCCCGCACGAAGCACCACCGCAGCCCGCCTCGATGGCGCCCGCCGCTCCCGTTCCTCCCGCACTGCTCGACCACGCCCGGAAGATCGCGGACGCCCATCGTGCCCAGACCGGCGCACCGATCGACGCGGTAACCCTCCGCGCCCGGCTCGGCGTCCCGGCCGCGCTGGCGGACTCCATCGCCCACCAACTCACCTGACCCGAACGGAGACCCACCTTTGCGACCGAACCGCTTCCACAACGTCATCTGCATCGGCCCGGTGCGCGTCGGCAGCCACCACGACGGCCGGGGTCGCACCAAGCACACCGCCGTATGCACTGCCCCCGGCTGCGACTTCTCCGCCGACTACCTCACCCGCGCCGCCGCCGAGCTCGCCGCCCGCACCCACCGCTGCAAAGCCTGAGAGGAGCACACCCCATGTTCACCCCCAAGTACCCGCCCTCGGTCACCTACACCCCGGTCCACCACACCACCCCCGTTCCGGCACCCCAGCCCCCGGCGCCGGTCGCCCCCGCCCGCACGACAGTTCAGCTCACGCCCGGCAGCACGCTCGCCCTCGCGGCCGGTGGCGGAGCGGTGGTCCTGGTCGTCGGCGCCGTCCTCGTCTCGATGCTCCTCGCCGTCGCCATCACCGGCGTGTCCGTCGCCGTCGTGACGGTCGTCCTGCGGCTGCTCATCAAGGACATGCACAAGCACTGAACGGCCCCGGGGCGGCCTCGGTCGCCAAACTTCCGCCGCCCCGGGCGCCTGGACCCATCCCAGATCCACGGACCCGAAAGGGAGAACCCATGATGCCCCAGCACCTGACCCCGCGCGTCTGCTCCCACTGCGACGGCTTCCCCGTCGTCCACGTCACCAACGGCGCCACCACGCCGGGCGGGCGGCGCCGCACCCTTCCCGCCACCTGCCCGGCCTGCGAGGGCACCGGCACCCGCACCGCCCCCGCGGTCCTCGCCCGCGCCGGGAAGTGACCGCCTTGACGGACACCGCCACCGCGGCGGGCCTGGACCCGGCCACCCTGAGCGACCTGCTCCGGGTGGCCGGGGCCCCCGGCTTCGACCGCCTCACCGAACAGATCCGCCGCACCGGAGGATGCGCCGCACCCATCCGCCTGTCCGGCGGCACCAAGCTCATCGACCCCGCCACCAAGACCGTGCTCCACGCGTACACCACCGACAACGAGCCCGGCGGCGTCCTTCGCGTCGCCTGCGGCAACCGGCGAGCCTCCCGCTGCCCCGCCTGCGCCTGGACCTACGCCGGGGACACCTACCACCTGATCCGCGCCGGACTCGTCGGCGCCCCCGACAAGGGCACCCCCGACACGATCCGCGACCACCCCCGCGTCTTCGCCACCCTCACCGCCCCGGTCCACAACCGCCCCGGCACCCGCCCCTGCCGCTGCGGCACGCCGCACCCGGAAGACGCGCCCGAACTCGGCACGCCACTCGACCCGGAAACGTACGACTATGCGGGCGCGGTGCTGTGGAACAACCACGCCTCCGAACTGTGGCGGTACTTCACGATCTACCTGCGCCGCGAAGTCGCCCGCCGTGCCGGCCTCACGCAGAAGGCCGCCCGCGAGCAGTCCCGAGTCTCGTTCGGCAAGGTCGCCGAGTACCAGAAGCGAGGCGCCGTGCACTTTCACGCCGTCATCCGCTTCGACGGCCCTGAAGGACCCGACACTCCGCCCCCGGCCTGGGCCACTCTCGACCTGCTGACCGACGCAATCCGGGCCGCCGCCGCACGCGTCGAGGTCACCGTTTCCGCCGCCCCGGAGCACGGCGTCGACCAAGACCTGGTGCTGCGGTGGGGCGACCAGCTCGACGTGCAACCCATCGGGGCCTTCGGCCATGGCGAGGAGCTGACGGAACAGGCGGTTGCCGCCTACGTCGCCAAGTACGACTCCGTTGCCTAATTCGAGTGGGTTGGCTGTCAAGCCGCGAGTCGGTAGAGGAGCCGGGACAGGCGGCTGGTGCGGGTCTTCGTGGGCTGATGGGGCTGCTGGCTG
>NZ_JBWKJV010000037.1:0-46172 GCF_056432045.1 Streptomyces sp. NPDC045701
CTACAAAAGCCTCAAAGTCGACCGACGCACCTACAAAGCCACCCTCAGCATCGACATCTTGCAACCAAGGCTCATCCCGTAACTTCACGGCCTTGGCCTAAAGGCCGCGACTGTGGGTACTCGCACGGTCCGGTTCGAGTTACCGGAAAATCGCAACAACTTCCCGCCCGGCCGTTGCCTTTGGCACCTGCCAGACGTTGTCGCCAGTGAGGGGAGCCGCGTCGGCCGGTCAAGGAGGCATAAGGCGATGCGTGTGGGAACTTTCGTACTGGCGGCGCAATTTCCCGGCCAGGGCCAGGGGGAGACGCTGCACCGCGCGGTGCGGTCGGCGGAGGTGGCCGAAGAGGCCGGACTGGACTCGGTATGGCTGGCCGAGCACCACTTCGTACCGTACGGCGTCTGTCCGTCGGCCGTGACGCTCGCCGCGCTGCTGCTCGGGCGCACGCGCCGGATCCGGGTCGGGACGGCCGTCAGCGTCCTGCCGGCGACCCACCCCGTGGCGCTCGCCGAGCAGGCCGCGCTGCTGCACATCACCTCCGGCGGACGGTTCACGCTGGGCGTGGGCCGCGGCGGGCCGTGGGTGGACCTGGAGGTGTTCGGCGCGGGTCTCGCGGCGTACGAGACGGGTTTCCCCGAATCGCTGGACCTGCTGCTGCGCTGGCTGCGGGAGCCCCGCGTCTCGGCGGAGGGGCCGCGCCACCGCTTCCGCGAGGTCGCCGTCGTACCGAGGCCGCAAGAGCTCATCGACGGCGAGCCGGTGCCGGAGACGATCGTCGCCTGCACCTCGGCGCGGAGCGTGCGGCTCGCCGCCGAGCGGTGTCTGCCGATGCTGCTCGGGATGCACTGCGGCGACGAGGAGAAGGCGGACATGGTCGCCCTGTGGCGGCGTGAGGCGCTGGCCGCCGGCCACACCCCGGACGCGGTCGCGCGGGCGGCGGACGGCCATGTGTCGGCGGGCGTGGCACAGATCGCGGACCGTACGGCGGACGCGGCGGAGGCACTGGTCAAGGCGATGCCCGGCTGGCTGAAGCAGGGCCTGGACGCCCATGTGACCGTGGACGGCAGGCGCCGTGCGATGCGCGACCCCATCGCCTACACCGAGCTGCTGTGCCGGCTGCATCCGGTGGGCTCCCCCCGGGTGGCCGCGGACCGGCTGGCGGCGACCTCGGAGCGTACGGGAATCACGCGCTTCGCGCTGCTCGTCGAGGGCTCGGGCGACGTCGCGGCCACCGAGGAGAACGTACGGCGGCTGGGCACCGAGGTGACACCCCGGCTCGTATGAGGTCCACCGCGCCGCCGCCCCGCACCAGTCGCACCTCCCGCGATGCGGAGCGGCAGCACCGGGGCGTGTCTTCCGGATCATGCCGGGCTCGCGTGCCCCGGTGGCACGCGAGTCCGCGGTGGCGTCGTCGGTCGCCATCGCCCCGCAGTGGCTCCCTCCTCCGCCCCACGTCCGCACGTACCGCGGTGACTCCCAAGGTCTCGGCTTCGCTCGACCGGGCCCCCCTCCCGCTCCGCGGCGGACCGCTCCCCGCTCCGGCCCGATCCAAAAGACACGCCAGGGCGTCAGCAGTCGCGCAGGGTCGGCGACTGGTTCAGCAACTGGGCTCGTACGGAGGTGAAGCGGGCGAGCCGCTCGTCGACCGAGGAGTCCAGCGGGAACACCGCGACGCGGTGGCAGTTCTGGAATGCCAGACGCACGCCGAAGTGCCGCTGGAGCGCACCGCGGATCGCGTCACTCGCCAGTGCGCGCAGCAGCTGGCCGCGCGCCTGCTCGTCCGGCGGCGGCGTCTGGTTGTCGGCGAACGCACCGCCGTCCACCTTCAGCTGGGCCACCAGAGAGCTGATCATCTCCCATGCGTAGGGCAGGGAGGTCCGGACGCAGTCGACGAAGTCGGCTTCGTCGACCTCGCCTCGCTCGGCCTGATCCAACAGCGCCGGTGAGACGTCGAGCGACATGGGTTCTCCTCTCGCGACCCCGGGGACCGGGGTCTTACGGGCAGGGAAGGAGGACGACCCCCGCACGACACGCTGCGTGCACGAGCGACAACCTCCCGCTTCCACGGTAAGCGCGCTGTCCGGACCGCACCAGGAGATTGGGTGCACAACCGGCCATGGAAGAACGGGAGTTTAGGACCGAATCGCGCGGAAGAGCGTGTGTCTTGTAGCGTTGCCGACCATGCGTCTCGTCATCGCCCGCTGCTCCGTGGACTACGCGGGCCGGCTCACCGCCCACCTGCCCTCCGCACCCCGTCTGATCCTGGTGAAGGCGGACGGCAGCGTGTCCATCCACGCCGACGACCGTGCGTACAAACCGCTCAATTGGATGTCGCCGCCGTGCACCCTCAAGGAGGGTGATGACCGCGTCTGGACGGTGGTGAACAAAGCGGGCGAGAAACTGATCATCACCATGGAGGAAATCCTCCATGACTCGTCCCACGAGCTCGGTGTCGATCCCGGCCTCATCAAGGACGGCGTGGAAGCACACCTCCAGGAACTGCTCGCCGACCGGATCGAGACACTCGGCGACGGGTACACGCTGATCCGCCGCGAGTACCCGACCGCCATCGGGCCGGTCGACATCCTGTGCCGCGACGCGGACGGCGCGACAGTCGCCGTGGAGATCAAGCGGCGCGGCGAGATCGACGGTGTGGAGCAGCTCACCCGCTATCTGGAGCTGCTGAACCGCGACCCCCACCTGGCGCCGGTGAAGGGCGTCTTCGCGGCCCAGGAGATCAAGCCGCAGGCACGGGTGCTGGCGACGGACCGCGGGATCGGGTGCGTGGTGCTGGACTACGACGCGCTGCGCGGCATCGAGGACGACAAGCTGCGGCTGTTCTGAGCCTCGTCGCGCGCGTACGGCCCCGGGACGTCACCGTCCCGGGGCCGTACCGCGTCTCAGGCCGCCGTTCCGCCCGGCGTGGGGCCATCGCTCGTGGCGGGGGCGCTCTGGGTGGCTCCGCCCGCCCCACCGGTGGTGTCCGTGCCGCCGCTGCTGGTGCCGCCGCCGGCGCCGCCCGCGTCGGTCCCGCCGGTGGTGTCCGTACCGCCGGTGCTGTCGGTGCCGCCGGTCGTGTCGGTGCCGCCCGTGGTGTCCGTACCGCCGGTGGTGTCCGTACCGCCCGTGGTGTCGGTGCCGCCCGTGGTGTCCGTACCGCCGGTGGTCGGGGACGAGGATCCGCCGGTCGTGGGCGAGCCGGTGCCGCCCGTGGTGGGCGAGGACGTACCGCCGGTCGTCGGGGAGCTGCTGCCGCCGGTCGTGGGGGAGGTCGTGCCGCCGGTCGTGGGGGACGTCCCGCCGGTCGTCGGGGTGCCGCCGCCGGTGGCGGCGCCCCCGCCGGTGGCGGCGGACGGGTCGCCCGACGGGTGGGACGGGGTGCCCGCCGCACCGCTCTCGCCCGGTCCCGACGGGGCGCCAAACCCGCCGGAGGTGCCGGAGCCCGAGCCGTGCCCGCCCGTACCGCCGTCGCCGCCGCCGTCACCGGGGTCCCGGGTGGAACCCTGGGCCGGCTCGTCCGCGTCGGGACCGCCGGCCCCGCCGTTCTCGTCCGACGGCTGGTCGGACGTCACCCGCCGCGAACCGCCGGTGCCGTCGTCACCGCCCGCGGTCGCGCCCAGGGTCACCACCGTGCCCAGGACGGCCGCGAGGACGGCGCCCGCCCCGGCGGCGACCAGGTTGCGCCGCGCGCCGCTCAGGATGGTGCGCCGCGTCGTCGCCCCCGAGGCGGAGGCAGGGGCCTGGGCGGGCGGGTCCTGGCGGGTGGTGAGGGGCCCGGTCGTACCGCCCGGGGCCGCCGGCACGGCCACCTCCGGCTTGCGCACCGGGCCCGCCGGTACGCCACCGGGCGGGGACGCCGACTCCTCGGACCGCGCCGCGGGCACCTCCTCGCCCGCCGCCGTCCGGCCTCCAGGCAGCGGCCCGCGCTCGCGGTCCGCGACCAGGGCCAGGGCTCGCCGGCCGGCCACCGTGCCGCGCTTGTCGGCGAGGGCGCCGCGCATGGCGATCGACGCCTCCAGCTCGGCGCGGGCCCGGTCCAGGTTGCCGGCGCACAGCGCGAGGACACCCAACTCGTGGTGGAAGTACGCCTCCTCGGCCACCTCGCCCGCGTGCCGGGCGGCCTCGGCACCGGCGCGCAGCGACCGCTCCCAGGCTCCCCAGTGCAGTCCGGCCGCGAACGCGGGCGCCGCGCTGCGGGCGAGGACGACCGCCGTGTCGGCGTACCCCTCCTCCTCGGCGTCGGCGGAGGACAGGGAGCCGGAGGCGCCGGACGTCGCGGAGCCACCGGTGCCTCCGAAGACCCCGGAGACGTCCGGGGAACCGGAGCCGGAGCCGGTGCCGCCCGTGCCGGCGTCGGCGGCCGCCTTCACCAGTGCCGTCATCGCGGCCAGTACGGCGTCCGCCTCGGCGGCCGCCCGCTCGGGGCTGACCGAGGGGTGGCCGACCCACCAGGCGTAGTGCGCGGCGGCGGTGTGGGCGCGGTCGGCGGCGCCCTCGTCGTAGCCCTCGGCGACGAGCTGCGTCATCACCCCGGCGGCGAGCCGGTAGCGGGTGCCGACCGGGGTGAGCAGCCCGCAGCGCAGCAGCTCGCCGAGCGCCGCGTCGGCGTGGGTGTCGTTGACGAGCGCCGGCAGGTGCGCCTGGTGCGGCACCTCCCCGCCCAGGGCGACGGCGAAGCGGAGCGTCTCGCGGGCGGACTCGGAGAGCCGGGAGGCGAGCAGCGGGGCGGGGGCCGCGCCGTCGCGGAGCGACGGCAGGGGCGCGTCGCGGAGGTCGGTGAAGACGTTGTCCTCGTCGTCGTCCCCGGACGGGCCGGAGCGCAGCTCGTCGCGCTGCCGAAGCAGGGCGCCGGCCTGGACGAACCGCAGGGGCAGGCCCTCGGACTCGAACCAGAGGTCGCCGGCCCAGTTGGCCTCGTCGTCGGTGAGCGGCCGGTCGACGGCGCGCTCCAGCAGCTCCAGCGCGGAGCTGCGGTCCAGCCCGGAGAGGAACACCTCTTCGAGGTGGGACTCGGGGGACGGCGCGGCGACGTCGGGGGTGGCGGCGAGCAGGAAGGCGCACTCGGGCGTGGCGTCGAGGAGTTCGTCCAGCGCGGCGCCGCCGAACTCCAGGTCGTCCAGGACGACGACGGCGCCGATGGCGTGGACGGCGGCCTTGAGCCCGGCCCGGTCGGGGCGGTGGGCCGGCGCGCGGTGGACGGCGGCGAACAGCTCGTGCAGCAGCTCGGTGGGGGTGCGGTGGTGGCCGGAGAGCCGTACGACCCCGTCGGGCGCGAGGCCGGCGCAGTCGGCGGCGACGGCGTCGAGCAGCGCGGTGCGCCCGGACCCGGCCGGGCCGGTCAGGCGTACGGAGCGCCCGCGCGACAGCAGCCGGACCAGCCGCTCGCGCTCCTCCTGGCGTTCCAGCAGGGGCAGCCGCGGGGCCGCGGGGCCCGGCGGTACGGGCGGGCCGGCCGTACGGGCCAGGTCGGCGCGCTCCTCGGGGGTGCGGCGGCCGGGTGTCTCCGGCAGGCGCCCGGGCGGACAGGGCTCGATCTCGCTGCCGTCTATGGGGTTGATGGTGAGCAGGAGGTCGCCCGAGACGAGCTGGGCGGTCCTGGCCGGGCCCGGCGGTGCGCCGCCCTGCCCGGAGGGGGGCATGGAGCCGCCGTCGCGCGTGGTGCGCGGGCGGCCGTCGCCGTCGCGGTCGTCGTGGCCGAAGTTTTCCGGTCCCCGGGTGATCGGGTCCATGGTGAAAGCCCCCAAAAGCGTGGTGCGCCGAAGCCCCTCCCGGCCTTTCTGCACGCCCGCTGTCGCTTCTGGTCCGGTGCCCGCCGGGTGGGTCCGACATTCGGCAGGCGACCGAACCCTAGACGTTCGCTCAGTATGAATGAAGAGCCGGGGTGGCACGGCGCCCAAGACGTCACGGTCTTGTGAGGATTGGGCGCCTGGTGCGGTTTACCAGACCCGTACCGTTACACCCGGGGCAACGTTTCGGCGGCGATGCCGCCTTCGATGGCGAGGATGCGGTGCAGCCGGGTCGCCACCAGCAGGCGCTGCATCTGGGGCGGTACGCCCCGCAGCACCAGCCGGCGGCCGCAGCGGCCCGCTCGCCGGTGGGCGCCCATGATGACTCCCAGGCCGGTGGCGTCCCAGGAGTCGAGGCCGGTCAGGTCCAGCACCAGGTCGCCGGCTCCGTCGTCGACGGCCGAGTGCAGGACCGTGCGGGCGTCCGCCGCGCTGCGGACGTCGAGGCGGCCCCCGACGACCAGCTCGGCGTGGTCGCCCCTGATGTGCATATGCGCTCCCCGAGAGTGCGTTGTCGTCACGTCTTTGCGTCGTGCGCGTCTTTCGTCGTCACGTACTTCTATGCATCAACTGACTGCCTGACCGGCGGACCAGTTGCGCCTTGTAAGCGAACCGATACCGAATTCACCCCGAAGGGTGATGGTGAATGGGTCGGGGCGGCTCAGTGCTTGTAGAAGCCCTGCCCGCTCTTGCGACCGATGTCACCGGCGTCCACCATCCGGCGCATCAGCTCCGGCGGCGCGAACTTCTCGTCCTGGGACTCGGTGTAGATGTTGCTGGTGGCGTGGAGCAGGATGTCCACGCCGGTGAGGTCGGCGGTGGCCAGCGGGCCCATGGCGTGGCCGAAGCCCAGCTTGCAGGCGACGTCGATGTCCTCGGCGGAGGCGACGCCCGATTCGTACAGCTTCGCGGCCTCGACGACGAGGGCGGAGATCAGACGGGTCGTCACGAAGCCGGCGACGTCGCGGTTGACGACGATGCAGGTCTTGCCGACGGACTCGGCGAACTCACGGGCGGTGGCGAGGGTTTCGTCGCTGGTCTTGTAACCGCGCACCAGCTCGCACAGCTGCATCATCGGGACCGGCGAGAAGAAGTGGGTGCCGACGACGCGCTCCGGGCGCTCCGTCACGGCCGCGATCTTGGTGATCGGGATGGCGGAGGTGTTGGAGGCCAGGACGGCGTCGTCGCGTACGAGCTTGTCGAGCGTACGGAAGATGTCGTGCTTGACGTCCAGCTTCTCGAAGACGGCCTCGACGACGATGTCGGCGTCGGCCGCCGCGTCCATGTCGGTGGTGGTGGTGATGCGGGCCAGGGCCGCCTCGGCGTCGGCGGCTTCGAGCCTGCCCTTGGCGACGAACTTGTCGTACGAGGCCTTGATGCCGTCGGTGCCGCGGGTCAGGGCGGCGTCGGTGACGTCGCGGAGCACGACCTCCCACCCCGCCTGGGCCGAGACCTGCGCGATTCCGGATCCCATGAGTCCGGCCCCGATGACGGCGAGCTTCCTGGCCACGATCTTCCCCTTAACACCCGTTTACGTATCGGCTCTTCGCGGAGGTTAGCGGGCGCGCGCGGCCGTGTGGCGCCGAAGAGATGCGCGTCACGTCTCAGATGACGGACATCACACCGCTACGGGCGGTGCGGTGAGCCGGCGGGCCGACAGCCGTGAGCGGGGTCACCGACCGGGCGGCCGCTCCGCGTACCGCAGCACCTTCTCCCCGAGGAGTTCCTCCATCTCGTCGAGGAGGCCGAGGGCGCCACGGGCGACCTCGGCGATGTCGCGCCCCTCGGCCATCCCGGCGCCGATCCAGGCCATCAGGGTGCTGTGGATCCAGGAGAGCTGGCCGGCCACGAGGGTCGGCATCGGGTCGTCGTCGGCGGCGGCCGTCTCCTTGGCGAGGGTGGCGGTCAGATCGGCGAGCGCCTCCTGCTCGATGGCCCAGAGGCGGGAGCGCAGCGCGTGGGCGTCGGTGATGACGCGCACGAAGTCGGCCCAGCCGGCGAAGAGGCCGACGGCGGGCGAGTGGCCGACGACGGCGGCGCGCAGTTCGCGCAGGACGGCGGCGGCGGCGGACTCGCCGGGGCGGCGGCCTCGGACATGGCGGGAGAGGCGGTCGACGACGTCCTCGGCGCGGTCGAGGAACAGGTCTTCCTTGGCCGGGAAGTAGTTGTACACGGTGTTGACGGAGACGTCGGCGGCCCTGGCGATCTCGGCGATCGTCACGGCGTCGAAGCCGCGCTCCAGGAACAGGCCCGTGGCCACGTCGGAGATGTGCTGCCGGGTCTGCCGCTTCTTGCGCTCTCTCAGTCCTTCGGTCGCCATGCCTTCATACTAGCTTCGTTGGATTCACTGAAAATTTGGAGATATTGCAAACTTTCAGTGACTCTGTTTTTCTTGGGGCATGCCCATCATCAGCACGGCCGGACTGGCCCACACCTTCCGCTCCCGCGGCGGCCCCGTCGAAGCGGTCCGCGGCATCGACCTGACCGTCCGGGCGGGCGAAATCCTCGGCTTCCTCGGCCCCAACGGCGCCGGTAAGACCACCACGCTGCGGATGCTCACCACGCTCCTCCCACCCACCGGCGGCACCGCCACGGTCGCGGGCTGCGACCTGGGCGCCGACCCCGCCGGGGTACGGCGCAGGATCGGGTACGTCGCCCAGTCCGGCGGCGTCGACCTCTCCGTCTCCGTACGCGAGGAGCTGGTCACCCAGGCCCGGCTCTACCGCCTCTCCCGGGCCGAGGCGGCCGACCGGGCGGACGAGCTGGCGCGCGACCTGGACCTGGCCGGGCTGCTGGACCGCCCCTGCGCGGCGCTCTCCGGCGGCCAGCGGCGGCGCCTGGACATCGCCCTGGGACTCACCCACCGCCCCGAGGTCCTCTTCCTCGACGAACCGACCACCGGCCTGGACCCCGGCAGCCGCGCCGACCTGTGGCGGCTGGTGCGGCGGCTGCGCGACACGTACGGCACCACCGTCTTCCTCACCACCCATTACCTCGACGAGGCCGACGAACTGTCCGACCGGCTCGTCGTCGTCGACCGGGGCGCCGTCGCCGCGGAGGGCACCCCCGCCGCGCTCAAGGAGCGGTACGCCGGGTCGTCGGGCGCCTCGCTCCAGGACACCTTCCTCGCCATCACCGGGCGCGGCCCGGCGCCCGCCGACCAGGCCCCCGTGGCCGTCTAGGAGTTCCCGTGCTGTTCCACGACATCGCGCTGGTCTTCGGGCGGTACGCCCGCCAGACGCTGCGCTCGAAGTTCCAGCTGCTCTTCGGCGTCCTGATGCCGCTGCTGTACCTGCTGTTCTTCGGCCCGCTCCTCACCGGCCTGCCGCTCGGCACGGAAGGCGACTCCTGGCAGGTCCTGGTGCCCGGCCTGCTGCTCCAGCTCGGCCTGTTCGGCGCCTCGTTCGCCGGCTTCGCGATCATCATCGAGAAGCAGTTGGGCGTCGTGGAGCGGATGCGCGTCACCCCGGTCGGCCGGCTCGCGCTGCTGCTGGGGCGGGTCCTGCGGGACGCCGCGGTCTTCGTCTTCCAGGCGGTGCTGCTCGTGCTGGCCGCCGTGGCGATGGGGCTGCGGGCACCGCTGGGCGGGATCCTGATCGGGTTCGCGTTCGTCGCCGTCCTGACGGTCGCGCTGGCGTCGCTGTCGTACGCGCTGGCACTGAAGGTGTCCAGGCCCCAGGAGTTCGGGCCGGTCGTCAACGCGCTGAGCATGCCGTCGATGCTGCTGTCCGGCTTGATGCTGCCCATGGCCCTGGCCCCGGCGTGGCTCGACGTCCTGTCGCGCCTCATGCCGCTCCGCTACCTGGTGGACGCGGTGCGGGCCGGGTACGTGGGCGACTACGCGGGCCCGGAGATGCTGTACGGGGTGCTGGTCGCCGCCGCCTTCGCGGGCGTCGCCGTGACGGTGGGCACACGTGTGTTCCGGAGGGCCGGCGCGTAACTAGGCTGGCCGTATGGTCAACCTGACGCGCATCTACACCCGCACCGGCGACAAGGGCACGACGGCACTCGGCGACATGAGCCGCACGGCCAAGACGGACCTGCGGATCGCGGCGTACGCCGACGCCAACGAGGCCAATGCCGTCATCGGCACCGCCATCGCCCTGGGCGGCCTCGACGAGGAGGTCGTCAAGGTCCTCGTCCGCGTCCAGAACGACCTGTTCGACGTGGGCGCGGACCTGGCGACGCCGGTGGTGGAGAACCCGCAGTACCCGCCGCTGCGGGTGGAGCAGGGTTACGTCGACAAGCTGGAGGCCGACTGCGACCGGTTCCTCGAGGACCTGGACAAGCTCCGCTCCTTCATCCTCCCCGGCGGCACCCCGGGCGCGGCCCTGCTGCACCAGGCGTGCACGGTCGTGCGGCGGGCCGAGCGCTCGACGTGGGCCGCGCTGGAGGTCCACGGCGAGACGATGAACGCCCTGACGGCCACGTACCTCAACCGCCTCTCCGACCTGCTGTTCATCCTGGCCAGGACGGCCAACAAGCAGGTCGGCGACGTGCTGTGGGTGCCCGGCGGGGAGCGCTGACACCCGGCGTCCGGGCGGACGGACACCAGGGCGGTGCTGACGCCCCCGCGGGGGCGTCAGCGGCGTTCCACCGGGACCGGGTCCCGCGTCTTCTCCGGCCCCGCCGGGCCCTCGGGCGCCTTTCTCGGCCAGAGCGCGTACGACAGGGCGATCAGCCCGTGGATGCCCGCCGTCCGCCACGCCACGTGCGTCCAGCTCTCCAGCGGACCGGTGCGGGCGGGGTCGTCGACGTACAGGATCGCCAGCCACAGCAGTCCCGTGGCGACCGCCGCCCCGACCGCCGTGCCGAGCCAGATCCGGCCCTCGTGGCGGGCGCGCGCCATGCCGTACCGGGGTGGCCCCACCGGGGGCGGGGCCCCTCCGAGGCGGTGGGCGGCGTGCCCGTCGAGCCACTTCACCGTGCGGTGGCCGTGCCCGACGGTGTACCCGATGTACAGCGCGGCCAGCCCGTGCTTCATGCTCGGCTCGGCGCCGTCCTTCAGGTCCAGCGCGGTGACGACCAGCAGCACGACCTCCAGCAGCGGCTCGCACAGCAGCAGCGCCGCGCCCGTACGGGGCATCCTCAGCAGGTAGCGGGCGGCGAGGCCGGCGGCGAGCAGCACCCAGAAGCCGACTTCACAGATGACGATGAGCGCGACGACCACGGCTCTCTCCCTTCGGTACCCCTCCAGCCTTGCGGCCGTCGCGGGCCGTCGCGTCGTCGCCGTTGACGAACCGGTACTGCACCGTTCGATGTAGTCGGCTTCCGACCGCGCGTCGACGTCCGGGCGGCACGCGGCGTGTTGGATGGCAGGGTGAGACTTCCCCGTACCCATCGCGACGACGTGCTGATCGCGGCCGCCGGCCTGGCGTGCGGCGTGCTGCTGTGGTCGTTCGGGCTGCACACGCAGGGGCCCGGCGTCCGGCGGCCCGACGGGCCGGTGGTGCTCGTGCCGCTCCTGACGGTGGCCTCGTCGGCGTTGCTGCGCCGCACCATGCCGGGTACGGCGCTGCTCGTGGCCACGGTGGCGGTCGTCGCGGACCAGTTCACCCGGGGCAACCTGATGACGGTCGTGATGTTCGCCGACATCGTGTACGCCGCCGTGGTGTACGGGCGTCCCGCCTCCGCCCGGCGGATCCCGGTGGGCGCCGGGCTCATCACGATCGCGGTGACGCTCGGCCTGCTGGCCCGGTACCGGGACCCGGAGGCGCTGCTGGTGGGCGTGGTCACGGCACTGATCACGGTCTTCCCCGCCATCACCGGCGCCGTGGTCCGCAACCACCGCCAGGCCGCCGACACGGCCCGGCTGCGGGCCGATCAGACCGCGCTGCTGGCCGAGATGGACCGCCGTGAGGCGGTGATCGCCGAACGGTCCCGGATGGCCCGCGAGCTGCACGACATGGTGGCCAACCACCTGTCCGCCATCGCCATCCACTCCACCGCCGCGCTCTCGCTGGACGACCCGGCGACGTCCCGGGACGCGCTGGGCGTCATCCGCGAGAACAGCGTCGACGGCCTGGCCGAGATGCGCCGCCTGATCGGCCTGCTGCGGGACACCGGCGGCCACGACGAGCCGGCCGCCGCGCCCACCCTCGACGGCCTGGACGCACTGGTGCGGCAGGCCGGGGCGAACGGGGCGGCGAGCGGCCTGACGTTCCGGCTGGTCGACGACCGGCCGCCGGGCGGGGGCGTTCCGGCCCCCGTCGAGCTGGCCGCGTACCGCATCGTGCAGGAGTCGCTGACGAACACGCTCAAGCACGCGGACGCGGGCGAGGTGACCGTCGCGCTGCGCTCCGCGGGACACGGCCTGACCGTCGAGGTGACCAGCCCCTACGGCGGCCGGCGGGGGCCGCGCGCGCCGGGGTCGGGGGCCGGTCTGGTGGGCATGCGGGAGCGGGTCGCGCTGCTGGGCGGTGTGTTCGAGGCGGGTCCGGCGCCGGGCGGTCCCGGCGCACCGGAGAGGATCTGGCGGGTGCGGGCGGAGCTGCCCGTGGCGGAAAACGACAAGGAGCCGGCGGCATGACCGGAACGGGAGTCCCGCGCGTGCGCGTGCTGGTGGCCGAGGACCAGGGCGCGGTGCGCGCCGGGCTGGTCCTCATTTTGCGCAGCGCGCCCGACATCGAGGTGGTCGGGGAGGCCGGGGACGGGGAGGAGGCGGTGCGGCTGGCACGGGAGCTGCGGCCCGATCTGGTGCTGATGGACGTGCAGATGCCTCGCCTGGACGGTGTGTCGGCGACCCGTCAGGTGGTGGGCGAGGGCCTCGCCGACGTGCTGGTCCTGACGACGTTCGACCTGGACGAGTACGTCTTCGGCGCGCTGCGCGCCGGGGCGGCCGGCTTCCTGCTGAAGAACACCGAGGCCCGGGACCTCGTCGAGGCGGTGCGTACGGTGGCGCGCGGCGAGGGCCTGATCGCGCCGGCGGTGACGCGCCGGCTGATCGCGGAGTTCGCGGCGCCGACCCGGTCGGCGCGGGCCCCGGACGCGCCCGACTTGGCGGTGCTGGACGTGCTGACCCGGCGGGAGCGGGAGGTGCTGTCGTGCCTGGGCGAGGGGCTGTCGAACGCGGAGATCGCGGTGCGCCTGGAGATGGCGGAGGCGACGGTGAAGACCCATGTGAGCCGCCTGCTGGGGAAGCTGGAGCTGCGCAGCAGGGTGCAAGCGGCGGTGCTCGCGCAGGAGTTGGGGGTGTGAACGAGAACCACCACAATGGTCTGGACCTATTGACGATTGGTCCAGACCTTCCTACGCTCGCGGCGCGCACCTTTCACGGACTCACGGACGAGACCCCCACTTCGTCCGTCCGCAACTTGAGGAGCACCGTTGAGCACTCAAGCACTTCCGCGCAGAACGAGGTTCCGCGCCCGAGCCACGGCCGGACTGACCGCCCTTCTGCTCCCGCTGGCCGCCATGGTCGGCCTCGCCTCCCCCGCGCAGGCCGCCACCTCGGCGACCGCCACGTACACCAAGGCCTCCGACTGGGGCTCCGGCTTCGAGGGCCGGTGGACGGTGAAGAACACCGGCACCACCTCCCTGTCCTCCTGGACCGTCGAGTGGGACTTCCCCTCCGGCACGTCGGTCACCTCCGCCTGGGACGCCACCGTCACCAACAGCGGCAACCACTGGACCGCCAAGAACGTCGGCTGGAACGGCACCCTCGCCCCCGGCGCCTCCGTCTCCTTCGGGTTCAACGGCACCGGCACCGGATCGCCCACGGGCTGCAAGCTCAACGGCGGCTCGTGCGACGGCGGGCCCACCGTCCCCGATGACACCGCGCCCTCCGCGCCCGGCACCCCGGCCGCGTCCGACATCACCGACACCTCGGTGAAGCTCACCTGGACCGCCGCCACCGACGACAAGGGCGTCAAGAACTACGACGTGCTGCGTGACGGCGCCAAGGTCGCCACGGTCACCGGCCTGACGTACACCGACACCGCCCTGTCGGCCGGCACCGACTACTCCTACAGCGTCCAGGCCCGCGACACGGCCGACCAGACCGGCCCGGTCAGCGGCGCCCGCGCCGTACGCACCACCGGCGGCGGCACCGACCCCGGCCCCGGTCCGGGCCCCGGCGCCAAGGTCAACCTCGGCTACTTCACCAACTGGGGCGTGTACGGGCGCAACTACCACGTCAAGAACCTGGTGACGTCCGGCTCCGCGTCGAAGATCACGCACATCAACTACGCCTTCGGCAACGTGCAGAACGGCAAGTGCACCATCGGTGACGCCTACGCCGACTACGACAAGGCCTACACCGCCGACCAGTCCGTCGACGGCAAGGCCGACACCTGGGACCAGCCGCTGCGCGGCAACTTCAACCAGCTGCGCAAGCTGAAGGCGCAGTACCCGCACATCAAGGTGCTGTGGTCGTTCGGCGGCTGGACCTGGTCCGGCGGCTTCCCCGACGCCGTGAAGAACCCGACCGCCTTCGCCCAGTCCTGCTACGACCTGGTGGAGGACCCGCGCTGGGCCGACGTCTTCGACGGCATCGACCTGGACTGGGAGTACCCCAACGCCTGCGGTCTGACCTGCGACACCAGCGGCCCGGCGGCCTTCAAGAACATGATGCAGGCCATGCGCGCCAAGTTCGGCGCCAACAACCTCGTCACCGCCGCCGTCACGGCCGACGCCTCCCCGGGCGGCAAGATCGACGCCGCCGACTACGGCGGCGCCGCGCAGTACATCGACTGGTACAACGTGATGACGTACGACTTCTTCGGCGCCTGGGCGGCGAAGGGCCCGACGGCCCCCCACTCCCCGCTGACCTCGTACCCGGGCATCCCGCAGGCGGGCTTCAACTCCGCCGACGCGATCGCCAGGTTCAAGGCCAAGGGCGTCCCGTCCGCCAAGCTGCTCCTCGGCATCGGGTTCTACGGCCGCGGCTGGACCGGCGTCACCCAGAAGGAGCCGGGCGGCACCGCGACGGGCCCGGCCCAGGGCACGTACGAGCAGGGCATCGAGGACTACAAGGTCCTCAAGAACTCCTGCCCCGCCAACGGGACGGTCGCCGGCACCGCGTACGCGCACTGCGGCACCAACTGGTGGAGCTACGACACCCCGGCCACCGTCACGTCCAAGATGGGCTGGGCGAAGAGCCAGGGCCTGGGCGGCGCGTTCTTCTGGGAGTTCAGCGGTGACACCGCGAACGGCGAACTGGTCGGCGCGATCAGCAGCGGGCTGAAGTAGCCACTCAGCGGCGGGGGTGGCACAGGGTGCCGTCCCCGCCGTACCCGGCCTCGTGACGCACCACGCGGCACTCGGGCCCCAGCACGGCGACCGCTGCCCGGTAGCCGTCACCCGCGTCGAGGTCATGGAGCCGCACCGGCAGGTGCGGCTCCGCGCGCTCCCGCCACTCCAGCAGCGCGGCCGGCGCGTCCGGCGCGCTCACCGTGAGGAGGGCGGGCTCCACCATGAGCCCGTCCCCGGTCGCCTTGAGGACCGCTTCCTTCCGCGCCCAGTAGCGGATGAAACCCCGCGTCCGCTCCCCGGCCGGCAGCCGCTCCAGCTCGGCCCGCTCCGCCGCCGACAGCGCGAACGCCGACAGCTCCGCGGCCTTTCCCTCGCCGGCCACCTCCTCCACGTCGACGCCCACCGGCCCGGCGAGCGACAGCGCCACCGCCACCCGGTCGCCCGAGTGGGACCAGGACAGCTCCAGCCCGGCGCCCGCCACCCGTGGCTTCCCGTGCGGCTCCGGCCGGTCGCAGTGCCGGCACTCCTGGACGTACCGCACCCGCGGCGGTTCGATGCCCAGCTGCGCCGCGACGAGCTGCCGCGCCAGCGCGTGCGCGGTCAGGTACAGCGCGCGGTCCTGGGCCCGGACGAAGGCGTCATGACGGGTTCGCTCCCGGTCGTCCAGCAGCTCCAGCAGCGCCGGTACGCGGACGGCGTCGGCGAACCAGACGTGGCACTCCCCCGCCGCCACCCGCGGTATGCCCGCGCTCACGCCGTGCCGCCCCTCCCCCGGAGCCGCGCCCGGGGGTACCCCCGTCCAGCGGGGGCCCGTGCGTCAGGCGACATTGACCCGCTGGCCGGGAGGCGCCGCCTCCAGCCAGGCGAGGAAGCCGGTGAGCGCGTCCTCGCTCATCGCCAGCTCCAGATGATGCCCGTGGTGCAGGCAGCCCAGCACCACCGAGTCGGACAGCAGCGCCAGCTCCTCCTCACCCTCCGGCATCCGGCGCGCCAGCACCTCGATGCCGGAACGCTCCAGGACGCGGCGCGGACGGGGCGCGTACGAGAAGACGCGGAACCAGGCGACGCGGTCGCCGCTGTAGCGGGCGACGCCGTACACCCACCCCTTGCCGGAGGGAGCACCGCCGGCGGAGCGGGAGGCGGCGTCAGCGGCGTCCGGGACGGTCCAGCGCAGGCTGCAGTCGAAGGTGCCGCCGGAACGCTGGATCAGCCGCCGGCGCAGTCCGAACACGAAGAGCCCGATCACCACCAGGGCGACGACCAGGGCGCTCACCAGCAGAGCGAGGAACATCTCCACCGACCTCCTCGCATCGTTCGTTCAACGAAATACAACCTGCACCTGCATCGACCTCAGCCGCGGCACGTTCTGGATGATTCCAGACCGGGCCGCGGCTGAGGGCACAACTGTCGGCGCGGTGCGCTAGCGCACCGCCACCGCGCGGAGGCGGACATCGGCGCGCCGCTCGGCGGCGGCGTCCGACTCGGCCTTCGCGCGCTCCAGCGCGCGCTCGGCGCGCTGGGGGTCGATCTCTTCCGCAAGCTCGGCGATCTCGGCGAGCAGCGACAGCTTATTGTCCGCGAACGTGATGAAACCGCCGTGCACGGCGGCGACGATGGTCCCGCCCTCGCTCGTACGGATGGTCACCGGGCCCGACTCCAGCACACCGAGCAGCGGCTGGTGGCCGGGCATGACGCCGATGTCGCCGGACGTGGTGCGCGCGATGACCAGGGTGGCCCCGCCGGACCAGACACTCCGGTCCGCGGCGACCAGCTCGACGTGCAGCTCAGCAGCCAAGGGTGGCTCCTCGGGTCACCACCCGGCGTGTGCCGGGTGTTGGGTCATAAGTCTAATGGGCGCCCGGCGATGGATCGCCGGGCCCCTCGGTCAAACACCGGGGGCGTACGAAGGGGGGCAGGACGCGTGCCCGCCCCCCTTCACGAGTCACGGGACTCAGGAGACGCCGAGCTCCTTGGCGTTCTTCTTGAGGTCCTCAAGACCACCGCACATGAAGAAGGCCTGCTCGGGGAAGTGGTCGTACTCACCGTCGCAGATCGCGTTGAACGCGGCGATCGACTCGTCGAGCGGCACGTCCGAGCCGTCCACGCCGGTGAACTGCTTGGCGGCGTGGGTGTTCTGGGACAGGAAGCGCTCGACGCGACGGGCACGGTGGACAACGAGCTTGTCCTCCTCGCCCAGCTCGTCGATACCGAGGATCGCGATGATGTCCTGGAGGTCCTTGTACTTCTGGAGGATCCCCTTGACACGCATGGCGGCCTCGTAGTGGTCCTGCGCGATGTAGCGCGGGTCCAGGATCCGGGACGTGGAGTCCAGCGGGTCCACGGCCGGGTAGATGCCCTTCTCGGAGATCGGACGGGACAGAACCGTCGTCGCGTCGAGGTGGGCGAAGGTGGTGGCCGGGGCCGGGTCGGTCAGGTCGTCCGCGGGGACGTAGATCGCCTGCATCGAGGTGATCGAGTGACCGCGCGTCGAGGTGATGCGCTCCTGGAGCTGACCCATCTCGTCGGCCAGGTTCGGCTGGTAACCCACCGCAGACGGCATACGGCCGAGCAGGGTGGACACCTCGGAACCGGCCTGGGTGAACCGGAAGATGTTGTCGATGAAGAAGAGCACGTCCTGCTTCTGCACATCGCGGAAGTACTCCGCCATGGTCAGACCGGCCAGGGCGACGCGCAGACGGGTGCCCGGGGGCTCGTCCATCTGGCCGAAGACCAGCGCGGTCTTGTCCAGAACGCCGGACTCCTCCATCTCCGCGATGAGGTCGTTGCCCTCACGGGTGCGCTCACCGACGCCCGCGAAGACGGAGACGCCTTCGTGGAGGTTGGCGACACGCATGATCATTTCCTGGATCAGCACGGTCTTGCCGACACCGGCACCACCGAACAGACCGATCTTTCCACCCTTGACGTACGGGGTGAGAAGGTCGACGACCTTCAGGCCGGTCTCGAACATCTCGGTCTTGGACTCGAGCTGGTCGAAGGCGGGGGCCTTGCGGTGGATCGGCCAGCGCTCACCGACGTTGGCGTTCTCCTCGGGGTGGTTCAGCACCTCACCGAGGGTGTTGAACACCTTGCCCTTGGTGAAGTCGCCGACCGGCACCGAGATGCCGACGCCCGTGTCGATCACCGTGGCCTGGCGGACCAGGCCGTCGGTGGGCTGCATCGAGATGGTGCGGACCAGGCCGTCACCCAGGTGCTGGGCGACCTCCAGGGTCAGCGTCTTCTTCTTGCCGTCCTCGGCCGGGTCGGCAACCTCGACGTGCAGCGCGTTGTAGATCTCCGGCATCGCGTCGACGGGGAACTCCACGTCGACGACCGGGCCGATGACCCGCGCGACGCGGCCCGTCGCCGTGGCCGTCTCAACAGTGGTGGTCATTACTTGTCACTCCCCGCGGTCGCGTCGGCCAGGGCGCTCGCGCCACCGACGATCTCGCTGATTTCCTGGGTGATTTCGGCCTGGCGGGCCGCGTTGGCAAGCCGGGAGAGGCTGTTGATCAGGTCTCCGGCGTTGTCGGTCGCCGACTTCATCGCGCGGCGGCGGGCAGCGTGCTCGGAAGCGGCGGCCTGCAGCAGTGCGTTGTAGATGCGGCTCTCGACGTACCGCGGCAGCAGGGCGTCGAGGACGTCCTCGGCCGACGGCTCGAAGTCGAACAGCGGAAGGATCTCGCCCTTGGTCCCGGTCTGCTCCGCGGCGTCAGCCGCTGCTGTCGCTGTGAGGCTGAGCGGGAGCATCCGGTTCTGCACGGGCGTCTGCGTCATCATCGACACGAATTCCGTGAAGACGATGTGCAGCTCGTCGACCCCGCCCTCGGCCGTCTCCGTCGTGACGGCTTCGATGAGGGGCGCGGCGACCTTCTTGGCGTCCGCGTAGCTCGGGCTGTCGGTGAAGCCGGTCCACGACTCCGCGACCTTGCGCTCGCGGAAGCCGTAGTAGGCGACACCCTTGCGGCCGACGATGTACGTGTCGACCTCCTTGCCCTCGCCGCGCAGCCGCTCGGTGAGCTGGTCCGCCGCCTTGATGGCGTTGGACGAGTAACCGCCGGCCAGACCGCGGTCGCTCGTGATGAGCAGGACCGCGGCCCGCGTCGGGTTGTCCGTCTCGGTGGTCAGCGGGTGGTTGGTGTTCGACCCGGTGGCCACCGCGGTGACCGCGCGGATGAGCTCGGTCGCGTACGGCGTCGAGGCCGCCACCTTGCGCTGCGCCTTGACGATGCGCGAGGCGGCGATCATCTCCATCGCCTTGGTGATCTTCTTGGTCGCCGTGACGGATTTGATGCGACGCTTGTAGACCCGGAGCTGCGCTCCCATGAGTCAGGTCCCTTCCGTCGTCACTTCGAGGCGTTGGCGGCGGCCGGGGCGTCCTCGGCCAGCAGCTTCCCGTCCGAGGTCTCGAACTGCCTCTTGAAGGCGGCGATGGCGTCGGCGACGGCCGTGAGGGTGTCGTCCGACATCTTCGCGCCCTCGCGGATCGAGGTCATCAGCCCCTTGTGCTCGCGGTGCAGGAAGTCCAGCAGCTCGCTCTCGAAGCGGCGGATGTCCGCGACCGGCACGTCGTCCATCTTGCCCGTGGTACCGGCCCAGACGGAGACGACCTGGTTCTCGGTCGGCATCGGCTGGTACTGGGGCTGCTTCAGCAGCTCGACCATGCGCTTGCCGCGCTCCAGCGAAGCCTTCGACGCGGCGTCCAGGTCCGAACCGAAGGCGGCGAACGCCTCCAGCTCGCGGAACTGGGCGAGGTCCACGCGCAGCCGGCCGGAGACCTGGCGCATCGCCTTGTGCTGGGCGGAGCCACCGACACGGGAGACCGAGATACCGACGTTCAGGGCCGGACGCTGACCGGCGTTGAACAGGTCGGACTCCAGGAAGCACTGGCCGTCGGTGATGGAGATGACGTTGGTCGGGATGAACGCCGAGACGTCGTTGGCCTTGGTCTCGACGATCGGCAGACCCGTCATCGAACCGGCGCCCATGTCGTCGGAGAGCTTGGCGCAGCGCTCCAGCAGACGCGAGTGCAGGTAGAAGACGTCACCCGGGTAGGCCTCGCGGCCCGGCGGGCGGCGCAGCAGCAGGGAGACGGCACGGTAGGCGTCGGCCTGCTTCGACAGGTCGTCGAAGATGATCAGGACGTGCTTGCCCTGGTACATCCAGTGCTGACCGATGGCGGAGCCGGTGTAGGGCGCCAGGTACTTGAAGCCGGCCGGGTCGGACGCCGGGGCGGCGACGATGGTCGTGTACTCCAGGGCACCGGCCTCCTCCAGCGCGCCGCGCACGGACGCGATGGTGGAGCCCTTCTGGCCGATGGCGACGTAGATGCAGCGGACCTGCTTCTTCGGGTCGCCCGAGCGCCAGTTGTCGCGCTGGTTGATGATCGTGTCGACGGCCAGGGCGGTCTTGCCGGTCTGGCGGTCACCGATGATCAGCTGACGCTGACCACGGCCGATCGGGGTCATGGCGTCGACGGCCTTGTAGCCGGTCTCCATCGGCTCGTGCACCGACTTGCGCTGCATGACCGTGGGTGCCTGCAGTTCGAGGGCGCGGCGGCCCTCGGTCGCGATCTCGCCGAGACCGTCGATCGGGGTGCCGAGCGGGTCGACGACCCGGCCCAGGTAGCCCTCGCCGACGGCGACGGACAGGACCTCGCCGGTGCGGGTGACCGACTGGCCCTCCTCGATGCCGCTGAACTCGCCGAGGACAATGGCACCGATCTCGCGCTCCTCGAGGTTGAGGGCGAGGCCGAGGGTGCCGTCCTCGAACTTCAGCAGCTCGTTCGCCATGGCCGAGGGCAGACCCTCGACCTTCGCGATGCCGTCGCCGGCAAGGCTGACCGTACCGACCTCCTCGCGCGAGGCCGCGTCCGGCTTGTACGACTGGACAAAGTTCTCCAGCGCGTCCCGGATCTCCTCCGGCCGGATCGTGAGCTCCGCCATCTGGGTTCCCTGCTCTCCTTGTTGGGCCCGAAGTATCTTTGGGGGATCTGGGGGCTCCCCCCAGAACTTCTGCATCCTCTGCACGGCCCAACCGGGCCGTAGGTAACGCTTGTTGAGTTACTGCTGGTCAGCCGGCGAGTCGCCGGGCCGCCTCGTCGAGACGGCTGACGACGGTGCCGTTGACGACCTCGTCGCCGACCCGCACCGAGATCCCGCCGAGGACCGTGGGGTCCACGTCCAGGTTCAGGTGCATCCGGCGGCCGTAGAGCTTGGCCAGCACATCGCCGAGGCGCTGCTTCTGCCGGTCGCTCAGCGGCACCGCCGAGGTGACGACCGCGACCATCCGGTCCCGGCGCGCCGCGGCGAGCTTGGACAGGGACTCGAGTCCCGCTTCCAGGCTACGTCCCCGGGGCTGGGTCACGAGACGCACGATCAGTCGCTCGGTGGCCGGGTCGGCCTTGCCGCCGAGCAGGCTGCGCAGCAGCTCGCTCTTGGCGGAGCCGGTGGCCGCCTTGTCGGTCAGCGCGGCCCGCAGCCCGGTGCTGGACGAGACGATCCGGCCGAACCGGAACAGCTCGTCCTCCACGCCGTCGAGCACGCCGGCCCGCTGCGCCGCGGTGAGGTCCGCGGTGTTCGCCAGCTCCTCGACGGAGTCGACGAGGTCACGCGAGGACGACCAGCGGGACCGCACCATGCCGGAGACCAGGTCGACGGCTTCCCCGCCCACCTGACCGCTCAGCAGTCGCGTGGCCAGCGCGGCCTTGGCCTCGCCGGCCTGCGCCGGGTCGGTCAGGACCCGACGCAGCGACACCTCGCGGTCGAGCAGCGCGGTAACGGCGGCCAGCTCACCGGCGAGCGTCGCCGCGTCGACCGACGTGTTGTCGGTCAGCGCGTCGAGGCGCTCGCGCGCGGCAGCCAGTGCCTCGCGGCTCGCTCCGTTCATCGGGCGGCCTCGGCCTTCTCCTCGAGCTCGTCGAGGAAGCGGTCGATGGTGCGGCTCTGGCGGGCGACGTCCTCGAGGGACTCGCCGACCAGCTTGCCGGCCAGGTCGGTGGCGAGCTTGCCCACGTCCTGGCGCAGCGCGGTCGCCGCGGCCTTGCGGTCGGCCTCGATCTGGGCGTGGCCGGCCGCGATGATCTCCTCGCGCTGGCGCTGGCCTTCCGCCTTCATCTCCTGGATGATCGCGGTGCCCTGCTCCTGCGCCTCCTGACGCAGCCGCGCGGCCTCGTGGCGGGCCTCGGCGAGCTGAGCCTTGTACTGCTCCAGCACACTCTGGGCCTCGATCTTGGCCGCCTCGGCCTCCTCGATACCGCCCTCGATCGCCTCGCGGCGCTGCTCCAGAACCTTGTTGATGTTCGGGAGGAGCTTCTTGGCGAGGAAGCCGAAGACGATGGCGAAGGCGATCAGGCCGATGACGAGCTCGTCGAGATGCGGGAGCAGAGGATTCTGAGGCTCCTCCGCCGCCGCAAGGAACAGAGCGTTCACATCAGTGCCTTCCGTGAAAGGGTTTGGGCTGTCGGTCCGGCTTACTTGTAGACGAAGCCCATGACGATGCCGATGAGGGCGAGCGCCTCACAGAAGGCGAAACCCATGATCTGGTTGGTACGGATCAGGCCGGCCGCCTCGGGCTGACGGGCGAGGGCCTGGGTGCCGTTACCGAAGATGATGCCGACGCCGACGCCGGGGCCGATCGCGGCCAGACCGTAGCCGATGGAGGCGACGTTTCCGTTGACAGCGGCGAGAGTCTCGAGAGCGGACATGCCGGTTCTTCCTTCTCTTTCAAGGACCCGGTGGGGGTTGGCCACCGGACGTCTGTTGGTAGGGGGTTGGGCTGGGCCGAGGCCCGCTCAGTGGTGCTCGGAGAGCGCGCCCTGGACGTAGCTGCTGGCCAGGAGCACGAAGACGTACGCCTGAACGGCCTGGATGAAGAGCTCGAAGGCCGTCATGATGATGACCATGACGAACGAGGCGCCGGCGTAGACGAAACCGAGGCCGTTCATCAGGTACCAGGTCGCCAGGGAGAACATGACGATCAGCAGGTGACCGGCGAACATGTTCGCGAAGAGTCGCACCGCGTGCGTGAACGGCCGGATGATCAGGTTCGAGAAGAACTCGAGCACCATGATCAACGGCAGGATCGCGCCGAGGGACTTGTCGTAGCCGAGGATGTTCTTCCAGCCGCCGACGAAGCCGTGCTTCTTGAAGGTCAGGCCGACCCACATCACGTAGACGATGGCGGCGAGACCGGCCGGGAAGGCGATCAGCGAGGTGACCGGGAACTGGGCGAGCGGAATGATCGACCAGAGGTTCATGATCCAGACGAAGAAGAACAGCGACACCATGAAGGGGACGTACTTCTCGCCGTCCTTCTTGCCGATGATCTCGTAGACGATGCCGCGGCGCACGAAGTCGTACCCGGCCTCACCGACCATCTGAAGCTTGCCCGGGACCAGCTTCGGCTTGGCGAAGGCGGCCCAGAAGAACGCGACGATCGCGATCGATCCGAGCAGGGCCAGCAGCATCGGCTTCGTGAACTCGAAGCCGCCGATGGTGGCGATGGGCTCGTACAGGAAGGTGTGGAGGCCCGGCGCCGGAAAGCCACATCCCTCGATGAAGAGGTGACAGCTCGGGTCGAAGGCAAGCGTCTGGTCAGCACTCACCGCGGGCTCCTTCAGCGTGGCGCATAGGTACGGCAACCTCGTTGTGTCGGCGCGGCACGCAGCCGCGGTTCGGCACTGGACTGGTCTTACGGATGGGGGGGCGGCGGTTCGGCGTCGAGCCTCGCGCTGGAACAGGCGTCAGCTCGGATGGCCGCGCCCGCAGTGCCGCAGTTGGCACCGGACGATAGCAGCAACGCGAACGAGCATTTATCCCGGCCCTACCCCTCACGTCGACTGCCCCGTCTTCTCGGACTTGGCGCCCTTGTCGGACGAGGGCTCGACGTAGAGGATCTTGGCCTTCATGTAGGCGCGGGCCTGCGCCGCGACCCAGACGACGGTCGTCGCGAGCAGGGTGAAGGCGAATGCCTTGAAGTCGAACAGCGTGGTGTTCTTGAGCAGGGCGAGGAAGATGAAGAGCAGCAGCAACTGGGCCGCGTAGAGCATCAGCCCCATGGCCTGGAAGAGCTGCGGCAGCGACTTCGCCGTCCGCTGGAGCACCACCAGGCCCACGCCCATGAAGAGGACGACCACGAGCGTCCCGACCACCGCGCCGATCGCCCCCTTGCCACCGGCGACCACACCGCTGACGACGGTCGCGATCGCGCCGACGGCAAGGGTGGGTACGGCGGTCTGCAGGAGGGTGCGGACGTCATTGGACGGCATGGCGGCATCTCCGCTTGCTGGTGGGGGCAGTGGTGTCGTCATGGACGAGCGTAAGCCCGGTCCGAGGCGTGCTCTCGGGGTCCGAGGAACCGTCGCACTACGGTCCTTCGACTCTGTCGCCGGGTCTCGTGAACGGTATCACAAACTATTTGATGAGGTCTTTACCCAGGGGTGTGCTGACTCTCACACATGAGAGTGACCCTGCGCGTGTGTGCAGGACAGCGGGATGGTTTGTCTGGTATGGCCCGATCCGGCACCGTCGTCAACCGCGCGTTCCGGCCTTCCGCCGGTCGTGGAGCTCGGGAAGGGCGCTGAGCGCGGTCGCGCCGTTGACCCCCGCCGGGACGGGGACCCGCTCCTGCGCCCCCTCCGCCTCGTCCGAGGGCGACGCCTCGGCCGCGGGCGCCGCCGGCTGTGTCCCGCGGCGGCGGTAGCGGGGCGGGACGAACGACTCGGCCCAGCGCGGGGCCCGCGGCGTGAACCGCGGCAGCAGCAGGAGCACCAGGCCGATGGCGCTCAGCGCCACGATGACCATCACGATCCACATCGAGGCCGAGTGCACCGAGTACGCCAGCGTCCCGAAGGCGATCAGCGCCGACCAGAAGTACATGATCAGCACGGCCCGGCTGTGCGAGTGGCCGATCTCCAGCAACCGGTGGTGCAGGTGCCCGCGGTCGGCGGCGAACGGCGACTGGCCGTTCCACGTCCGCCGCACGATCGCCAGCACCAGGTCGGCCACCGGGATCGCGATGATCGTCAGCGGCAGCAGCAGCGGGATGAAGACCGGGAGCGCGGCGTGCGTGGCCTCGCGGGTCGACCCCTCGAAGATCTTCAGCGCGTCCGGGTCGACCTGGCCGGTGATCGAGATGGCCGACGCCGCCAGCACCAGGCCGATCAGCATCGAACCGGAGTCGCCCATGAAGATGCGCGCCGGGTGCATGTTGTGCGGCAGGAAACCCAGGCACATGCCCATCAGGATCACCGCGAACAGTGTGGCCGGGGCGGCGGCCTCGATCGTGAAGCCGTACCAGATCCGGTACGCGTACAGGAAGAACGCGGCGGCGGCGATGCACACCATGCCGGCGGCCAGGCCGTCGAGGCCGTCGACGAAGTTCACGGCGTTGATGGTGATGACGACCAGGGCGACCGTCAGGAGGGTGCCCTGCCACTGCGTCAGCGCCACCGTGCCGATGCCCGGGATGGGCAGCCACAGGATCGTCAGACCCTGCATGACCATCACACCCGCGGCGATCATCTGGCCGCCGAGCTTGATCAGGGCGTCGATCTCGAACTTGTCGTCCAGGACGCCGATCAGCCAGATCAGGGCGGCGCCGGAGAGCAGCGCGCGCGGCTCGTTGGACAGCTCGAAGACGCTGTTGAGGTTCGGCAGGTGGTCCGCGACCAGCAGGCCCGCGCACAGCCCGAAGAACATGGCGATGCCGCCGAGCCTCGGTGTCGGTTCTCGGTGCACGTCGCGGGCGCGGATCTCCGGCATCGCTCCGGCCGCGATGGCGAACTTCCGCACCGGACCGGTGAGCAGATAGGTCACCGCGGCCGTGACACAGAGCGTCAGCAGGTAATCACGCACGGGCTGCCCCACAGGAATCGCTGGCCATCTCAGCCCCACACCCTAGCTCTGCCGTCCCCATGGTCGAGGACACGCGGGTGCCGTCGGCGGTTGCACAGGTGTCCTTCTACCCCCGATACGGTGGATATCGGTCGGCCAGTTCCCGCACCTCGGCACGGACCCTTCCGGCCGCGTCCGGATCCTCCCGCAGCGCCGCCGCGAACAGGTCCGCGATCCGCTCCATGTCCGCCGCGCCCATGCCCTGGGTCGTCACGGCGGCCGTGCCGAGCCGGATGCCGCGCCCGTCCCCGTACGGCAGCGCGCAGGTGTCCAGGACGATCCCGGCGGCCGCGAGACGGGCCCTGGCGGCCCGCCCGTCGACGCCCAGGGGCGCCGGGTCGGCGGTGATCAGGTGGGTGTCGGTGCCCCCGGTGGTGATGAGGAGTCCCGCACGGGCGAGCGCGGCGGCGAGGGCCCGCGCATTGGCCACCACCTGGCGGGTGTACGCCGCGAACTCCGGTGTCGCCGCCTCCCCGAAGGCCACCGCCTTGGCGGCGATCGTGTGCATCTGTGCGCCGCCCTGCGTGAACGGGAACACCGCCCGGTCGATGCGCTCGGCCAGTTCGCCGCCGCACAGGAGCATGCCGCCGCGCGGGCCGCGCAGCACCTTGTGCGTGGTCGCGCAGACGACGTCGGCGTACGGCACGGGGTTGGGCGCCGATCCGCCGGCCACGTCGGCGACGAGGCAGGCCCCGACCTCGTCGGCGATCTCGCGGAACTCGGCGTAGTCGATGTGCCGGGGGTACGAGATCGAGCCACACACGATCGCCTTCGGGCGGTGCTCGTGCGCCAGCACCCGGACCTGCTCGTAGTCGATGAGCCCGGACTCGGCGTCCACGCCGTACGGGACGAAGTCGAACCAGCGGCCGGAGAAGTTGGCCGGCGACCCGTGCGTGAGGTGCCCGCCGTGGGCCAGGCCCATCGCCAGCACCGTGTCCCCGGGCCGCAGCAGCGCCGCGTAGGCGGCGAGGACGGCCGAGGAGCCGGAGTGCGACTGGACGTTCGCGTGCTCGGCCCCGAACAGCTCGGTGGCCCGCCGGACGGCGATCCGCTCGGCGGTGTCCACGTACTCGCAGCCGCCGTGGTAGCGGGCGCCGGGATACCCCTCGGCGTACTTGTTGGCGAGCGGCGACCCCAGCGCGGCCAGCACGGCGGGCGAGACGAAGTTCTCGGCGGCGATCAGCTGGAGGCTGTCGGCCTGCCGCCGCACCTCCCCCACCAGTACGTCGGCGATCTCGGGGTCCTGCCGCCGCAGGACGTCGGCGTCCGCCCCGTGCGCGTTCGGCTCGCGCACAGCGGCGGCAGCAGCGGTGACCGGCATCAGTGGCTCCAGGCGTGGGCGGGCCCCGTCACACCCAATGTAGGCCCGCCCGCCGCTCCCCGCCGGGTGGGAACGCCCGTGAGGGGCACGCCGACGGGCGGGGGCGGTACGGGGCGGGTGAGGCAGGAGCGGGCGAGGGCGGCGGTACACCGCGGCGCACAGGGCTGAGGGGTCAGCACGGGGCCGGGTCAGCACGGCACGGGGCCGCGCGGGGGCGGGGAGGCTCGCCGGGGCCTTTCGGCGCCGGCCCTGGGTCACCGGCGCGTCGGGACGCCCGTCAGGGCCGTGACCACCGGGTCCAGCGCCTGCTGGATCTCGTCGCCGATGGAGCGGAAGAACGTGATGGGGGCGCCGTACGGGTCGTTGACCTCGTCCGCCTCCGCGCTGGGCGCCAGGAGCCAGCCGCGCAGGGCGGCCGCGGCGCGCACCAGGGCGCGGGCGCGTTCGACCATGCCGTCGCTGAGCGGGTCCGGCAGGGTGGCCGGATCTATCGCCCGGACCAGCCGGGTGAACTCCTTGAGGGTGAACGTCCGCAGGCCCGCCGAGTGGCCCATCGAGATGACCTGGGCGCGGTGGTCCCGGGTCGCCGTCAGCACCAGGTCGGCGCGGATGACGTGCTCGTCGAGCAGTTCGCGGCCCACGAAGCCGCTCGCGTCCGCGCCGAAGTCGGCGAGGACGATCTCGGCGTTCGCCTCCATGGGGGCGCCCTCGTGGCCCCAGGTGCCGGCGCTCTCCACGATCAGGCCGCCGCCCAGCGGGTCGCCCAGGCGGTCGCACAGGGCATGGCGGGTCAGCCGCTCGGTGATCGGCGAGCGGCAGACGTTGCCGGTGCTGACGTGGAGGATCCGGAACGACGTGTCCGTGCCTATGCCACGCCCCTCAGGGGCGGTCAATTGGCCACCTCGAGGTCGGGTACCACCTTGCGCAGCTCGTCGACGGACAGGGCGCCCGCCCGCAGCAGGACGGGGACCTTGCCGGTGACGTCGACGATCGACGACGGGACGATGCCCGGCGTCGGGCCGCCGTCGAGGTACACCGACACGGAGTCGCCGAGCATGCCCTGCGCGGCGTCGCAGTCCTCCGGCGCCGGGTGGCCGGTCAGGTTGGCCGAGGAGACGGCCATCGGGCCGACGTCGGTGAGCAGCTCGATGGCGACCGGGTGCAGCGGCATCCGGATCGCGACGGTGCCGCGGGTGTCGCCGAGGTCCCACTGGAGGGACGGCTGGTGCCGGGCGACCAGCGTCAGGGCACCGGGCCAGAAGGCGTCGACGAGCTCCCACGCCTGCTCGGAGAAGTCCGTGACCAGGCCGTGCAGGGTGTTCGGGGAGCCGATCAGGACGGGGGTGGGCATGTCGCGGCCCCGGCCCTTGGCCGCCAGCAGGTCCGCGACGGCCTCCGCGCCGAAGGCGTCGGCACCGATCCCGTACACGGTGTCGGTGGGCAGCACGACGAGCTCGCCGCGGCGGACGGCGGACGCGGCCTCACGCAGGCCGGTCGTGCGGTCGGTCGCGTCGTTGCAGTCGTATCGCCGTGCCATCAGCGGGCCTCCTCGTACACGTGCTCTGTCATGGGGTCGCCTTGCGCGCGGTCGCGAAGCGCGGGCGGTTGTTCAGGTCGGGGTGGTCGGCGGCGTCCGCCCAGCCGGCCTCCTCGTTGAAGATCCACGGCACCTGGCCGCCCTGCGTGTCGGCGTGCTCGACGACCACGAGGCCGCCGGGACGCAGCAGCCGGTGGGCGGTGCGCTCGATGCCCCGGATGGTGTCGAGACCGTCCTCGCCGGAGAAGAGCGCCATCTCCGGGTCGTGGTCGCGGGCCTCGGGCGCGACGTACTCCCACTCGGTGAGAGGGATGTACGGGGGGTTGGAGATGACCAGGTCGACCTGACCGTCGAGCTCCGGCAGGGCGGTCAGGGCGTCGCCCTGGTGGACGGTGACCCTGGACCCCTCGGCGTTCCTGCGGGTCCACACCAGGGCGTCCTCGGACAGCTCGACGGCGTGCACCCGGGAGCGCGGCACCTCCTGGGCCATGGCGAGCGCGATGGCGCCGGAGCCGGAGCACAGGTCGACGATCAGCGGCTCGACGACGTCCATCGCCCGTACGGCGTCTATGGCCCACCCGACGACCGACTCGGTCTCGGGGCGCGGCACGAAGACGCCGGGTCCCACCTGAAGCTCCAGGTAGCGGAAGAACGCCCGCCCGGTGATGTGCTGGAGCGGCTCGCGGGCCTCGCGGCGGGCGACGGTCTCCCAGTAGCGGGCGTCGAAGTCGGCGTCCTTGACGTTGTGCAGCTCGCCCCGCTTGACGCCGTGCACGAACGCGGCGAGCTCCTCCGCGTCGAAGCGCGGGGACGGCACGCCGGCGTCGGCCAGCCGCTGGGTGGCCTGGGCCACCTCGGCAAGCAGCACACTGCGGGGGCTTGGGGGTCGCCCCCCAAAATGTTGCTGCACGCTGGTCCTCCGAGCTGAGCGGGTGTGCGGGTGTGACGGGTGCCGGTTACTGGGCGGCGGCGAGCTTCGCGGCGGAGTCGGCGTCGACACACGCCTGGATCACCGCGTCGAGCTCACCGTCGAGCACCTGGTCCAAGTTGTACGCCTTGAAGCCGACCCGGTGGTCCGAGATCCGGTTCTCCGGGAAGTTGTACGTGCGGATCTTCTCGGACCGGTCGACGGTGCGCACCTGGCTGCGGCGCGCGTCGGCGGCGTTCTTCTCGGCCTCCTCCTGCGCGGCGGCCAGCAGCCGGGAGCGCAGGATGCGCATGGCCTGCTCCTTGTTCTGGAGCTGGCTCTTCTCGTTCTGGCAGGAGGCGACGATGCCGGTCGGCAGGTGGGTGATGCGTACGGCGGAGTCGGTCGTGTTGACGGACTGGCCGCCGGGCCCGGAGGACCGGTAGACGTCGATGCGCAGGTCGTTGGCGTGGATCTCGACGTCGATCTCCTCGGCCTCGGGCGTCACCAGGACACCGGCGGCGGAGGTGTGGATACGGCCCTGCGACTCGGTGGCGGGCACGCGCTGCACGCGGTGCACCCCGCCCTCGTACTTCAGGCGCGCCCAGACGCCCTGGCCGGGCTCGGTCGCGCCGTTGCCGCCCTTGGTCTTCACGGCGACCTGGACGTCCTTGTAGCCGCCGAGCTCGGACTCGGTGGCGTCGATGATCTCGGTCTTCCAGCCGACGCGCTCGGCGTACCGCAGGTACATGCGCAGCAGGTCACCGGCGAACAGGGCGGACTCGTCGCCGCCCGCGCCCGCCTTGATCTCCAGGATGACGTCCTTGTCGTCGCTGGGGTCGCGCGGGACGAGCAGCAGCCGCAGCTTGTCGGTCAGCTCCTCGCGCTGCTTCTCCAGCTCCTTGACCTCGGCGGTGAAGTCGGGGTCGATCGCGGCGTACTCGCGGGCCGTCTCGATGTCCTCGCCGGTCTGCTTCCAGGAGCGGTACGTGCCGACGATCGGGGTCAGCTCGGCGTAGCGCTTGTTGAGCTTGCGGGCGTTGGCCTGGTCGGCGTGGACCGAAGGGTCGGCAAGCTTCTTCTCGAGATCGGCGTGCTCGCCGATCAGTTCCTCGACCGCCTCGAACATCGGGGGCTCCTGGTTTTCGCGAAAGGGCTGCTGTGGAAGACGGCAAAGCGCCGGTCCCGGCCACCCCGACGCGCGGGGCGGCCGGAGACCGGCGCAGTGGCTCGCTACTTGGAGGAGCCGGCAGCCTTCTTGCCGAAGCGGGCCTCGAAGCGGGCCACACGGCCACCGGTGTCGAGGATCTTCTGCTTGCCCGTGTAGAACGGGTGGCACTCGGAGCAGACCTCGGCGCGGATGTTGCCGGCCTGGATCGTGCTGCGGGTGGTGAACGACGCGCCACAGGTGCAGCTGACCTGCGTCTCGACGTACTCGGGGTGGATGTCGCGCTTCAAGGTGTCTCCTAGTTTCGGGAGGGCGCCGGGTCGCCCGCGCGGGATGCGCGTGCGTGAACCGGGGCCGACGTACCAGTCTGCCAGGACCGGCCGTATCTCCCAAAACCGGGGTGTGGCCGGATCTATTCCGGGCCCCCGAGGACCTACCGCACGACCCCGTCCGCCCGGCCCTCGGCGGTGTCCTTGGTGGCGGACGCGGGGATCGGCAGGTCGGCCTTGAGGGCCGTCCACACCTGCTGGGACTGGGCCGGGAGCGGTATCACGCGGTTGAGGTCGGCCGGGTCGTACCGCACCGGCAGCGTGATCATGGCGACGTCGTCCGCGCCGAGCTGGTCGAGGCCGCCGGCGAAGTCGGCGAGCTCCTTGACGGAGTCCAGCTCGGAGTCGGGTCTGACGGCCTTGGTGGCGGTGTCGGCGAGGCTCCACAGCTTCTTCGGGCTGGTGAACACGCCGACGCTCCTGGCCTGCTCGATGAACGCCTTCATGAACGCCTGCTGGAGCTGTATGCGGCCCAGGTCGCTGCCGTCGCCGACACCCTTGCGGGTGCGGACGAGCCCGAGGGCCTGCTCGCCGCTGAGGGTGTGGGGGCCGGCGGCCAGGTCGAGGTGGCTGCTCGTGTCCTTGATCGGCTCGGTGGTGGTGATCCTCACGCCGCCGAGTTCGTCGATCAGCTTCTTGAAGCCGGTGAAGTCGACCTCGATGTAGTGGTCCATGCGGATGCCGGACATCTTCTCGACGGTCTTCACCGCGCAGGCCGGGCCGCCGACCTCGTACGCGGTGTTGAACATGGCCGTGCGCTGCCCGGGGACGGCCGCGCCGGCCCGGTCGGCGCAGTCGGGGCGCTCGACGATCGTGTCGCGCGGTACGGAGACGACGCTCGCCTTCCTGTGGCCCTCGTACACGTGCAGGATCATCGCGGTGTCGGAGCGGGCGGCGCCCTCGTCCCGGCCGTACGCGCCGTTGGCGCCGGCCCGGGTGTCGGAGCCCAGGACCAGGATGTCCAGCGAGCCGTTGTCGACGTTCCGCGGACGGTCGTCGTCGCGCAGCTGGGCGTTGATGTCGACGCTGTCGATGTTGCCGTTGAGCGTGACGTACACGTAGCCGAGTCCGCACCCGCCGGCCAGGACCAGCCCGGCGGCGGACCACGCGGCGACGGTGACCGCCCGGCGGCCCTTGCCGCGCTCGGTGCGGCGGCGTCCGGTGGCGCGTATTCGGCTGCTCCTGCTGCCCTGCTCGGCCATGTTCTCCTCAGTCCTCGCTGGTTCCGCTACCCCCAGCGGTGGTGATCAGGCGCGCTCCGGCCTGTCAGACGGGGAAGCGGTCCAAAGGGTTGCACGGCCGGCTGAGCGGGGCCCCGGGCACGCACTGTGCCCACCGCGCGGCTGCGCGGTGGGCACAGATCAGGTCTCACCTGCGGTTTCCTCAGGGCCGGGGCGCCGGGGCGGCTCGCGTTCGAACCGTCCCGGACGTGGCGAACATCGCATGTTCCCCGGCCCGCCGTGGGGCGTCGGTCAGCCGAACAGGTTGTACGCCTGCCAGCCGGTGCCGAAGGCCACTCGGGTGTTGAAGCCGCCGTTGCCCTTGCCCGGGTAGAGCCAGAGCTTGCCGGCCGTGTCGCGGGCGAGGACGTCGGCGACGCCGTCGCTGTTGACGTCGCCGGTGGTGACGAGGGCGTTCATCGAGCCGAAGGCCGCGACGAGAACGGGCGCGGACCACGGCTTGGAGGCGACGCCGGTGCCCTTGTAGAGGTAGGTCTTGCCGTCCGAGGCGCGGGCGAAGATGTCGGCCTTGCCGTCGTTGGTGAAGTCACCGTGACCGCGGACCATCGTGTACTTGCCCCAGCCGGTGCCGACGGTGACGGGGGTGTTGAAGCCGCCGTTGCCACGGCCCGGGTAGACGCGCATGGTGCCGGCGGAGTCGACCGCGACCAGGTCGGGGAGCTCGTCACCGGTGACGTCACCGGGGGCGACGACCGCCTTGTGCTTGCCCCAGCCCTTGGCGACGAGCTTGGACTGCCACTCGCCGAGCGCCGGGACCCAGTGGTCCCAGTACACGTCGCCGTTGTAGCGGTTCAGCATGTCCTCGTTGTCGTCACGGTCGAGGTCCGTCTGGAGCGCCAGGGTGTAGCCGCCGAAGTACCCCATGTCGTAGGTACGGCTCAGCGAGGTGACCTTCGAGTTCCAGCCGAACAGCTTGGAGTCCGAGGTGCGGCGGGACAGCAGGTCGGCCGCGTGGTCGTTGTTCCAGTTGGCGTCGTCGACGCGGGCCTGGAGCGGCGCGGAGTACGTGGAGACCTTCGCGTACACGCCGTACTTGCCGGCGGCGGAGCAGTTCTCGTCGCCCCACGACACGATGCCGACGAGCCGGCCGCTGACGACGAGCGGACCACCGGAGTCACCGTTGCAGGTGGTCTCGCTGGTCTCGTCGCTGCCGGTCGGCGCGGCACCCGCGCAGAGCATGTGGCCCCTGATGAAGCCGTCCGGGTAGGCGGCGGCGCAGTTGGTGTCCGAGACGATGTCGGCGTCGGCGACCTTCAGCGTGGGCGAGCCGCTGTTGGGCTCGGTGGAGCTGGTGCGGCCCCAGCCGTAGACCTTGCCGTCCAGGCCCGCCTGGTAGAGCGCGCCGTCCGTCGGCTGCGCGAGCGGCAGCGGCTTGGCGGTGGTGGGCGAGGTCAGCGTGAGGACGGCCACGTCCCCGTCGAGCGTGTACGGGCTGTACGACGGGTGGTTCCACTGGCGGTAGGCGCCGAAGACGGTACCGCCGTGGAAGTCCCAGCTGCCGTCGGCGTTCTCGGTGGGCACCTTGTCGGTGCCGGTGATGACCGCGCCGTCCTCGTACCACTTGATGCCCTTGACGCAGTGCGCCGCGGTGGCGACCTTCGTCGGGGCGATCACCACGCCGCCGCAGAAGTAGCCCGCGCCGGTGCTGTCGCTGAAGTGGAGCTGCGCCATCCAAGGCGCGGCCGAGACGGTGGTCTGCGAGCCGCCGATGATGCGCGCGCTGGGTGCGCTGTCGGTGCCGCTGTCGGACGCCGCGGCGTCGGGCTGCTCGACCAGGGATCGCTCGCTGGTGGCGTCGCCCTTCATCGCCTTGATGGTGCGCTGGCGGAGCTCCTGCTTCGAGGGCGCGGCGGGCTTCTGCGTGTCCATGCTGATCCGCGGCGCCTCGTCGGCCTTGGCGGAATCCGAGCCGGTGACCGCGATGCCCGCTCCCACGAGGGCGACGACCGCGGCCGCGGCCGGCAGCGCCAGTGTCATACGGCGCCGGTGACGGCCGCCGCGCGTGCGTATCTGCACTAGGTAAACCCCTTGGGTCGACCCGGCGCAGCGCGACCGCCGCGCCGGAAGAAATCCATGACGGTGGCGGGGTTCGGCTGTACGCGGGCAGTGAGCCGGAAAACCCCCCCTGGCCTCGGCTCTGACTGCGCGGCGAGATCCCCCCACGTCGATGCGACGATGCTACGCCTGTCAAGTACTGGTTGACCAGCGGCAGGTGAGAAATTCGTGAAAGCGGGACCGCCCCGTCACCGGAGTGACGGGGCGGTCCGTTATGTCCTGCTGATACGACGTCAGTCGTTGCCGTTGCCGGACGACGGGGTCGTCTTCTGGATCTGGAGCAGGAACTCGGCGTTCGACTTCGTCTGCTTCATCTTGTCGAGCAGCAGCTCGATCGCCTGCTGCTGGTCGAGCGCGTGCAGCACCCGGCGCAGCTTCCAGACGATGGCGAGCTCGTCGCTGCCCAGCAGGATCTCCTCCTTGCGGGTGCCGGACGCGTCGACGTCCACCGCCGGGAAGATGCGCTTGTCGGCGAGCTTCCGGTCGAGCTTGAGCTCCATGTTGCCGGTGCCCTTGAACTCCTCGAAGATCACCTCGTCCATGCGCGAGCCGGTGTCGACCAGCGCGGTGGCCAGGATGGTCAGCGAGCCGCCGTCCTCGATGTTGCGCGCGGCACCGAAGAAGCGCTTCGGCGGGTAGAGCGCGGTCGAGTCGACACCACCGGACAGGATGCGGCCGGAGGCGGGCGCCGCGAGGTTGTACGCACGGCCCAGGCGGGTGATGGAGTCCAGCAGGACGACCACGTCGTGCCCCAGCTCGACGAGGCGCTTTGCGCGCTCGATGGCCAGTTCGGCGACGGTGGTGTGGTCCTCGGCGGGACGGTCGAAGGTCGAGGAGATGACCTCGCCCTTGACCGACCGCTGCATGTCGGTGACCTCTTCCGGACGCTCGTCGACAAGGACGACCATCAGGTGGCACTCGGGGTTGTTCGTGGTGATCGCGTTGGCGACCGCCTGCATGATCATGGTCTTGCCGGTCTTCGGCGGGGCCACGATCAGGCCTCGCTGGCCCTTGCCGATCGGCGACACGAGGTCGATGATCCGCGTGGTCAGCACACCCGGGTCGGTCTCCAGACGGAGGCGGTCCTGCGGGTAGAGCGGGGTCAGCTTGTTGAACTCGGGACGGCCCCGGCCGGAGTCGGCGGCCATGCCGTTGGCCGAGTCCAGACGGACCAGCGCGTTGAACTTCTCACGGCGCTCGCCCTCCTTCGGCTGACGTACGGCACCGGTGATGTGGTCGCCCTTGCGCAGGCCGTTCTTGCGGACCTGGGCGAGGGAGACGTACACGTCGTTCGGGCCCGGCAGGTAGCCGGACGTCCGGATGAACGCGTAGTTGTCGAGGATGTCCAGGATGCCCGCGACGGGGATCAGGACGTCGTCCTCGGAGACCTGCGGCTCGGGGCTCGCGAACTCGTCGCGGCCACGGCGGCCACGGCGGTCGCGGTAGCGGCCGCGGCGCCCGCGGCGGCCGCCCGCCTCGTCGTCGTAGTCGTCCTGCGGACCGGCCGGGGCGCCCTGCTGGCCGCCCTGGCGCTGCTGGCGCTGGCCGCCCTGCTGGTCGTCGCCCTTGCCACCGCGGTCCCGCTGGCGGTCGCGCTGACGCTCGCGGCGGTCACCGCGGTCACCACGGTCGCCGCGGTCGCGCTGGCGGTCGCGGCGGTTGCCCTCGGCGGTGTCGGCGGACGCCTCGCCCTTGGCCTCCTGCTGCCCGTCGGCCCTGGTGTCGGTCCTGGCCTCCGTACGGACGTCCGTGCGGACCTCGGTGCGCACGTCGCCCTCGGGGCTGCCGGCGGGGGCGCTCGCACGGCGGCGGCGGCGCTCGCCCGCGGGCTGGTCGTCGCCGGGGGCGCCTCCCTGCTCCGGCGAGGCCGAGAGCTTGGGGGACGGCTGACCGGGAATCTCGATCTGCTGCTGCGCCACGGCCTTGTCGGCCTTCTCGGTGGCCTTCTCGGCCTTGGCGGCGGTCTTGTCGACGGCCTTGGCGGCGTCCTCGCCCGTACGGGCCTTGGAGGTCGCGCGGCGCTTCGGCTTCGTCTCGGCGGCACCGGCCGCGTCGGCGGCCTTGGGCGCGGAGGCGCCGCCTCCGGCCTGCGTCTCCTTGATGACCTCGATCAGCTGGCTCTTGCGCATCCGCGCGGTGCCCCTGATGCCGAGGCCTGACGCGACCTGCTGCAGCTCGGCCAGGACCATGCCCTCGAGGCCGGTGCCGGAGCGGCGGCGCCGTGACGTGGTGCCAGTGGCAGCACCTGCGGCGGGCGCGGCGGTGTCGACACTGTTGTCGGCAGTCACGCCCATCAGATCGGTGGTGTCGCTCACGAAGGGTCCTTCCCTGGAGCGGACGTCGGCCTTCTGGCTCGGCGACCGGTTGTGCTGTCCGACAGCGGTCCTTGATCGGTGGACCGAGTCGGGGCGGTGGTCCCGCCGGGTACGGCGGAGAAGAAAAAACGTGCTGGGTTCCGGCCCGAGGCCCCCTGCTCGGCCCGCTCCTGGGAAAAGCGAGGGGTGTCGCGCCGGTTCCGGAGCGTGCTCGAAACTGCTCAGGCAGGCTGCTCTGGCAGTGGAGGAGGCTCCCGGAAGAATGGTGGTCCCGGATGGGGACACTCAGCACCGCGCCACAAAGACGTCGGGTGCAGATTCGAGGTTAACACTACCGGCTCCAACAAACATTCCCCCTCTCCAACACCGGCAACCGTGTACTACGGGGCGAGCGGCAGGACGCTCGCGCCCGATACGTCGAGGGCCAGCCTGTTGGCCGCCCAGCCCTCGCCCGCCAGCCGCGCGACCTTCTCCGCCGCGCCGTCGTCGGCCAGCGCGAGCACCGTGGGGCCCGCGCCGGAGATGACCGCGGGGACGCCGTCCGCGCGCAGTCGGTTCACCAGGGCGATGCTCTCCGGCATCGCGGGGGCCCGGTACTCCTGGTGCAGCCGGTCCTCGGTGGCTGCGAGCAGCAGCTCGGGGCGCCTGGTCAGGGCCTCGACGAGCAGTGCGGCGCGGCCGGCGTTGACCGCGGCGTCCACATGGGGGACGGTGCGCGGCAGCAGGCCGCGGGCGGTCTCGGTGAGGACCGGCTTACCGGGGACGAAAACCACCGGAACGACGGAATCGGCGGGATCCATTCTGATCGCCCGGGCGGCGCCGCCCTCGGTCCAGGCGAGGGTGAAGCCGCCGAGCAGGCAGGCGGCCACGTTGTCCGGGTGGCCCTCGATCTCGGTGGCCAGTTCCAGCAGCGCCGCGTCGTCGAGCCGGGCGTCGCCGCCTATGGTCACCGCGCGGGCGGCGACGATGCCGGCGCAGATGGCGGCCGACGAGGAGCCCAGGCCCCGCCCGTGCGGGATGCGGTTGGCGCAGACGACCTCCAGGCCGCGCGGCTGGCCGCCGAGCAGGTCGAACGCCGTGCGCAGGGAGCGTACGAGCAGATGGCTCTCGTCGCGCGGGAGGTTGTCGGCGCCCTCTCCGGCGATGTCGATGTGCAGCCCGGAGTCGGCGACCCGGACGACCACGTCGTCGTACAGCCCCAGCGACAGGCCGAGGGCGTCGAAGCCCGGGCCGAGGTTGGCGCTGGTGGCGGGAACGCGCACCCGGACGGCGGCGGCGCGGAACGCTGGACCGGCCATCTCTCGATGACTCTCCTTGGATCTGACGACGTGGTTGTCGCTGGTTTCGAGGTTCGGGGTTCTGCGAGGGGTACGAAGACCCGTGGGCCGCAGCGGCATCAACGGCAACAGCACCGCGGCATATGCGGCGGGGCGGGTTCGGTACAGCCTATCGAAGGAAGGTTCCGCGGCGACATAGGGCGCACAGGAGGCGCACGATGCGTGTCGCGAGCCTGGCCGTGCTTCCGCGTGGGGCGCTGTGCGGGTTGCGGTTTTCGGCCAGACTTCGTGGGTGCGGGGCGGCCGGTGCCCGGCCGGGGCCGGTCGGGACCCGAGAGGGCCCCGGCCGGTCCCGGCCGTCGCTCAGACCAGGCCGAGCCGCTCCGCGGCGGTGGCCGCGTCGACCGGCACGGTGACCGGCTGGGGCGCTCCGGCGACCGCCCAGTCCGGGTCCTTCAGACCGTTTCCGGTCACGGTGCAGACGATCGTCTGCCCCGGGTCCACCTTGCCCTGCTCGGCCGCCTTCAGCAGGCCGGCCACGGACGCCGCGGACGCCGGCTCGACGAAGACGCCCTCCTGGGAGGCCAACAGGCGGTAGGCGCGCAGGATCTCACGGTCCGTCACCTCGTCGATGGACCCGCCCGACTCGTCCCGCGCGGCCAGGGCGTAGTTCCAGGACGCCGGGTTGCCGATGCGGATCGCGGTGGCGATGGTCGACGGGTCCTTGACGACCTCGCCGCGCACGATCGGCGCGGAGCCGGAGGCCTGGAAGCCCCACATGCGCGGCCTGCGGGTGGAGACCCCGTCCGCCGCGTACTCCGTATAGCCCTTCCAGTACGCGGTGATGTTGCCGGCGTTGCCGACGGGCAGGACGTGGATGTCGGGGGCGTCGCCCAGCATGTCCACGATCTCGAACGCGGCGGTCTTCTGGCCCTCGATACGGACCGGGTTGACCGAATTGACCAGCGCCACCGGGTAGTTGTCCGACAGCGCGCGGGCCAGCGTCAGGCAGTCGTCGAAGTTGCCGTCGACCTGGAGGATCTTGGCCCCGTGGACCAGGGCCTGACCCATCTTGCCGAGCGCGATCTTGCCCTGCGGGACGAGGACGGCGGACACCATGCCGGCCCGGACGGCGTACGCGGCCGCCGAGGCGGAGGTGTTGCCGGTGGAGGCGCAGATGACGGCCTGCGCGCCCTCCTCCTTGGCCCGGGTGATGGCCATGGTCATGCCGCGGTCCTTGAAGGAGCCGGTGGGGTTGGCACCCTCGACCTTCAGGTGGACCTCGCACCCCGTGCGCTCGGAGAGCACCTGCGCGGGCACGAGCGGCGTGCCACCCTCACGGAGCGTGACGACCGGCGTCGTGTCGGTGACCGGCAGCCGGTCGCGGTACTCCTCGATGATTCCGCGCCACTGGTGAGTCATTGCTGGTTACTCTCCTTCGACCCGCATGATGCTGGCGACACCGCGCACGGTGTCGAGCTTGCGCAGCGCCTCGACGGTCCCGGACAGGGCGGCGTCGGGCGCGCGGTGGGTGACGACGACGAGGGACGCCTCGCCGTCCTTGCCCTGCTGGCGCACCGTATCGATGGATACGCCGTGCTCGGCGAAGACCGTCGCCACCTGGGCGAGGACGCCCGGCTTGTCGGCCACGTCGAGGCTGATGTGGTACCGCGTCACCACGTCGCCCATGGGGCTGACGGGGAGCTGGGTGTACGCGGACTCGCCGGGGCCCGTCGCGTCGTTGAGACGGTTGCGGCACACGGCGACCAGGTCGCCGAGGACGGCGGACGCGGTCGGCGAACCGCCGGCACCGGGCCCGTAGAACATCAGCTGCCCCGCGGCGTCCGCCTCGACGAACACGGCGTTGTACGCGCCGCGCACCGAGGCGAGCGGGTGGCTGAGCGGGATCATCGCGGGGTGCACGCGCGCGGTGACGGACCCGCCGTCGGCCGCCCGCTCGCAGATGGCGAGCAGCTTGATGGTGCAGCCCATGCGCTTGGCGGAGGCGAAGTCGGCGGCGGTGACCTCCGTCATGCCCTCGCGGTACACGTCGTCCAGGCGCACGCGCGTGTGGAAGGCGATGCCGGCGAGGATCGCGGCCTTGGCGGCGGCGTCGAAACCCTCGACGTCGGCGGTCGGGTCGGCCTCGGCGTACCCGAGTGCGGTGGCCTCGTCGAGCGCCTCCGAGTATCCGGCGCCCGAGGTGTCCATCTTGTCGAGGATGAAGTTGGTGGTCCCGTTGACGATGCCCAGCACCCGGTTGACCTTGTCGCCGGCGAGGGACTCGCGCAGCGGGCGGATCAGCGGGATGGCGCCGGCGACGGCCGCCTCGTAGTACAGGTCCTGGCCGTGCCGCTCGGCGGCGGCGTACAGGCTCTGGCCTTCCTGGGCGAGGAGCGCCTTGTTCGCGGAGACGACCGACGCCCCGTGCTCGAACGCGGTGGTGATCAGCGTGCGGGCGGGCTCGATGCCCCCGATGACCTCGACGACGACGTCGATGTCCCCCCGTTTGACCAGGGCGGTCGCGTCGGTGGTGATGAGCTCCTGCGGGATGCCCTCACGCACCTTGGAGGGCCGGCGGACGGCGACACCGGCGAGCTCGACCGGCGCGCCGATGCGCGCGGCGAGGTCGTCGGCGTGCGTCGTCATGATGCGCGCCACCTCTGAGCCGACCACTCCACAGCCCAGCAGCGCCACCTTCAGCGGACGCGTACGCATCATCCGACCTCACTTCTCATACTTCTACGGTGTGGACAGTCTCACTCACCGGACGGAAGTTTCTCCCTTCCGTCCGGATTATGAGACATCTATTTCATCAGCCGACATCGAGACGCAGAAGATCTTCCTCTGTCTCGCGCCGGACGATCACGCGCGCCTCACCGTCGCGGACGGCGACGACGGGCGGGCGCAGTGCGTGGTTGTAGTTGCTGGCCATGGAGCGGCAGTAGGCGCCGGTCGCGGGTACGGCGATGAGGTCGCCCGGCGCGAGGTCGGCCGGCAGGAACGCGTCCTTGACCACGATGTCGCCGCTCTCGCAGTGCTTGCCGACGACCCGGCTGAGCATCGGCTCGGCGTCGCTGGTCCGCGACACCAGGGCGACGGAGTACTCGGCGTCGTACAGGGCGGTGCGGATGTTGTCCGACATGCCGCCGTCGACGCTGACGTACGTCCGCAGCCCGGCGAGCGGCTTGACCGTACCCACCTCGTACAGCGTGAACGCCGTCGGACCGACGATGGCGCGCCCGGGCTCGACGGAGATGCGCGGCGTGCGCAGCCCCGCGGCCTCGCACTCCCTCGTCACGATGCCGCTCAGCGCCTTGGCGATCTCGTGCGGCTCGCGCGGGTCGTCGTCGGAGGTGTACGCGATGCCCAGGCCGCCGCCGAGGTCGATCTCGGGCAGCTCGACGCCGTGCTCGTCGCGGACCTGCTTCAGCAGCCCGACCACCCGGTGGGCGGCCACCTCGAAACCGGAGGTGTCGAAGATCTGCGAACCGATGTGGGAGTGGATGCCGATGAGCTCCAGCCCGTCCAGCTTCAGCGCCCGCCGCACGGCCTCCGCGGCCTCCCCGCCGGCCAGCGCGATGCCGAACTTCTGGTCCTCGTGGGCGGTGGCGATGAACTCGTGCGTGTGGGCCTCCACGCCCACCGTCACCCGGATCTGCACCTTCTGCCGCTTGCCCAGCGACTGGGCGATGTGCGCGACGCGCGCGATCTCCTGGAAGGAGTCGAGCACGATCCGCCCGACGCCGGACTCCACCGCCCGCTCGATCTCGTGGGGGCTCTTGTTGTTGCCGTGGAAGGCGATCCGCTCGGGCGGCATCCCGGCGTCGAGCGCCGTCGTCAGCTCACCGCCCGAACACACGTCGAGGTTGAGGCCCTCCTCCTTCAGCCAGCGCACGACGGCGCGGGACAGGAACGCCTTGCCGGCGTAGAACACGTCCGCGTCCTCGCCGAACGCCTCGGCCCAGGCGCGGCAGCGGGCGCGGAAGTCGGCCTCGTCGAGGAAGTAGGCGGGGGTGCCGAACTCCTCGGCGAGCGCGGTGGCGGTCAGGCCGCCGACGGTGAGGACCCCGTCCTCGTTCCGGGTGACGGTCCGGGACCAGACCTTCTCGTCCAGGCGGTTGAGGTCCGCCGGCGGGGCGGAGTAGTGGCCCTCGGGCAGGACATCGGCGTGACGGGGCCCGGCGGGGTGTGCGGAACGGCTCATTTCTCTCTCACAGGTAGTCAGGGGCGCTGATGCCGAGCAGGGCCAGGCCGCCGGCCAGCACCGTCCCGGCGGCTTCGGCGAGGGCGAGCCGGGAGCGGTGGGCGGCCGAGGGTTTCTCGTCACCGAGGGGGAGCACGGTGTGCTGGAACCCCAGGAACGCGTCGGCGGTGGCCTCCAGCTGCCGGGCGACCCGGTCGGGGGCGCGGTGGCGGGCGGCGGCTTCGAGGACGGCGGGGTGATCGCCGAGGGCGGTGAGGAGGCGCGGCGCGTCGACGTCCTCGTCGTACGCGGGCGCGATGCCGAGCTGGGCCCCGTTGCGGAGCAGGGCACGCGCGCGTGCGTGGGCGTACCGCACGGTGAACAGCGGGTTGGCCTCGCTCTGGACGAGCAGCCCCTCGGGGGCGAGGACCCGGTCGTGCGCGGCGGGCCGCAGCAGCGCCCAGCGGGCGGCGTCGGTGCCGAGGGCGGCCAGGTCGTAGCCGGCGGGGAGGGGGACGGGGCGGAGGGTGACGGTTTCGGGGGCGTGGTCGGCGCTACGGGGGGCGTCGGGGTCGTGGGGGCGGGCGCTTCGGGGGGCGGGGTCGGTGCCGGGGCCGTGGGGGCGGGCGCTTCGGGGGGCCGGGTCGGTGCCGGGGCGTGCGTCATCGAGTACGTCGGCGCCCTGCGCGCGCAGGAGGACGCGTACCACCTCCGCGAGCACGGTGGCCCGTACGTCGCCGGGGTGCGCCAGCCGGTAGGCGCGGCCCCGCAGGGCGTCGCCGTGCCCGTAGCGCTCGCGCCGGTCGAGGACCTCGCGCACCAGGGCGCTCCGGCTCCGGTCGGCCAGGGTGATGTTGAGGAACCCGGGCCCGGTGATGTCGACGCGCTCGATGCCGTCGGCCTCCGCGATCCTGGGCCGCAGCACCTCGGCGACGCCCAGCGGGGCCATCCCGGCCTCGCGGGCCAGCTGGAGTGCGGCGTTGGTGGCCCAGTCCCCGCTGCCCCCGGGCCGGGGCCGTTCGATCCTGACCCGCTCGGGCACCCGGGTCGGCGCCCGCAGCGCGCCTTCGCCGACCGCGCGGCGCACGGCGTGCAGCACGGTGAGGGAGAGGTCCGCGGGGGTCACGGGTCCAGCGTATGGGAGGACACCCTCCCGGGCGGAACCGGTTTCGCGATGCGGTCACCCGGTATGCCGCTGGGGCGTGCGGCGGCGGGCCTCGGTTGACCGCGAACGGCTGCCGGCTCGTCCGCCCGGCCGGTCAGCTCCAGGCGCTCCCGGCATGCCCGGCGCCGCTCCGGCCGTCGATGGGCGGCGGGTCGTCCCGGTGCCTGAGCTGCCGCACGAGCCGCACGAGCTCGGCCGGCTCGAAGGGCTTGGCCAGGAACGCGTCCACCCCGGCGGCGAGCCCGCTCTCCACCTCGTACTGCGTGCACGCGCTGACGATCACCACGGGCAGGTGTCTGGTCCGCGGATCCTCCCGCAACCGCTCGGCGGTCCGGAGCCCGTCGAGGCGGGGCATGACGACGTCGAGGGTCACCACATCGGGGCGGACGTCATGGACGACTTCCAGACACTCGGCACCATCGGCCGCGGTCACGACCTCGAAGCCCTCCAGCTCGAGATTGACCCTGATCAGCTGCCGGATGACCCTGTTGTCGTCCACGACGAGCACCCGGCCGGACGCGCCTGACACAACTCGAGAGTAGGTCGAGCCGCTGCCCTGCGTCCGGGTTTTCCCCACTTCCACCCCACACGGGCGACCCGACCCTCCCGGCCAACCCCTAAATACCTGTTCACAGGCACCGCCCGGGAGCTGGTAGTGTTCTACCCGTCGCCGCGAGCAACACCACCGCGGCGGACACGCCCCCGTAGCTCAGGGGATAGAGCAACGGCCTCCGGAGCCGTGTGCGCAGGTTCGAATCCTGCCGGGGGCACCCTTTGTGAGGTGCCTAAAGACCCCGTCACCAGCGGAAACGCTGAGGCCGGGGTCTTCGCGTATGTGCAGGCGTGTGCGGCCCAGAGCGGGCGTATGTCGGGGTCCGTGGACGAGGCGTGGACGGGATCTTGGGACATCTCCGCAGGTGGGTCTAAGAGAAGGCGACGCTCGCGCTAACGCCAGACCCAGGTACATGTCGTCGCGCCACCGGGGCTACCAACGGCGCCCGTGAGTGCTGCCAGCACCCAGGGGTTCTCTTATGGATCTAGACGAACGACGAGGCCGGAGTCAGAGACGGGCTGACCTGCGTCGTACCGTCCCATCCAATCGTTGGTCCGGTCGTCCCGTCGACTGACGCGTATTGGGTGTACCTGAGCCGCGAATACCGTTCACAGAGTCATGGCGAGCAGGCCGAGGAAGAGGGGCTTGTCGATGGGCACCGCTACTATCCGGGATGCCTCACGGGACGACGAGTGGAGTCAGGGGATGGGCGACGTGAACGAATCAGCGGTCAAGCGGAAGTTGGGTATCCCGAACTGGCGGAACCTGTCCAAGGACAAGGTGCTCAAGTTCGCGGCAGCGATGCCCGAGATGGCCACCGAGGCGCGGCTCAAGCTCATCGAGCAGTTCCCTGCATTCAAGGACCTGGGCAAGGCCAACATCGATGCAGTCGCAGAGGCCCACAGGTCCACTCTTGCAGCCAACCAGTCAGAACCACTTCTACAAGGCTGCACAGGACCAGCGGGACGCCCTGCAGGCCGACCTCGCTCGGGACGACCTAAGCGAGGCACAGCGGGAGTCCCTCCACGACCGCCTCGAACGAAACGTGGGGCGGGTATTCGAGAAGGACAGCGAGAGCAAGCAGTTCCAGGGGGCGGGGATGAAGCTGGTAGCAGCCACCGGTGTAGCCGCCCTCGCGCTGAGCGTGGCGTTCGTCGGCGGCAGAGTCGCTGGAGTGAGCGAGGACGGTTCCGAGGAATCCCAGTAGGGCTGTTATCGGCCCGTTACGAAACGAAGCATTGGCTCGGGTAGGGCCGGAACGAGGGAGGCCCCAGGCGGCATGCCTGGGGCCTCGGTGTCGGTGCAGGTTGTCTCACTGTTTCACAGTGACAGTAGGAGAGGTGAGCTATCCCGTCACACCGGCCAGGCATCAGCGACCACGAAGGAGACGACCGTTCCGCCGAGGTGGCTGGGCCCGGAGCGCCAGGAATCCGCGATGGAGTCGACCAGGAGCAGCCCCCGTCCGTGAGCGTCGTTCGCCTCCGGACGCCTCAGCCGCACGTTCGCTGGGAAGCCCGGGTTGTGCACGTCGACGCGGAGCGAGGTTCCCTCGCGGTACCACTCGACCCGCACCAACCACGGGTCATCCGACTTCCCGTAGCAGATGGCGTTGGTCACCAGTTCCGAGATCATCAGCGTGCAGTCGTCGATCGAGCAGGCCGGGTTGTACGGCGCGAGGAACTTCCGGAACCAGCGCCGCGCACGAGACACGGACTCAGGCTCCGGATGCAAGGTCATCGCTCCGAGCCGCGGCGAGTCCTCACAGGGGTGGCGGTCGATCGTGTAGGCCATGCGTGCTCACTCCTTGCCGCTGCCGTCGCAGTCGAGGCAGCGCCGCTTCGACGTGGCACGGTCGCGGTCGTTGGCCGTGGAGAACGCCAGCGCCGTTCGGGAGCCGACGCGCTTCCATCCACGCCCCCGACACCCCCGGCAAGCTAACCGCGCGCCCTCTACCGGCCGCCGACTCGTCACGTCGTGCCCCCTTCTCCTCAAGTGGCCTTAGCCACTTTCTGGATAGTGGCATTAGCCACTTGCGAAGTGCAAGCGGTTCGTCGGAACTGGCGAGTCGTCGTCAGGTGAGCGGGTAGCCCTGCTCGAACGCCCAGCGGTGCGGCGGGTAGGTGGCTTCGGCGAACTCCAGGGGACGGTCCTGGACTCCGTTGCCCAATTCGCTGTGACGGGTGTGCCGGTTCCGGCATGATCGCTCCTGTGGCCGCTTCCTTGTCGTGCGGCCGGTTGGGGGTGGTG